>NZ_JBNGOY010000016.1:0-105933 GCF_050589805.1 Carboxylicivirga fragile
ACCCCTAAATCCCCTGAAGGGGACTTAAGCCTCCACTTTAGGGGAGGTTTGGAGGGGTAGAAATAAAGGTTAAGTTTTAATCTATAAGTTGTCTGAATTTTAAATTCTCTTTTGAGACAGCCTCTTTCGTCCTACTTATTACTATAAAATGCACAATAATCTGTAACAACATTACATTTACTTAATAATAAACACTATGGACCTCTTACTTAACTGTAATCTAATCAAAACAATTTCATTATAGTCGAGTAATATGCGCAATAGCAACATATTACTCGACATGAATTAGGAAAGGGTGTTTCTATTTCCAACCTGGATTCTGATCTAAATTATCATTCAAGGTTAATTCCTCGGTTGATAAAGGAGCCAGGTAATCTCTATTAGGATCAAACTCGTAACCATTCGGTAATGATTTCTGGTATGGGTCGATGTAACCATTTTCATCAACAAACACATCTACTCCAAGCGTTAATTCTGGATATAATTCAGCTTCGTAAATTGCACCTAAAGGACGCTTATTCATAAAAATATGGTGAGCTCTCCAACGCGCAATATCATCCCATCTAAATCCTTCAACAGCTAATTCAATGTTACGCTCGCGACGCACCTCATTAATCACAGGACTAACATCAGGATACAACCAATTCGGATCATTCTGGATGTTGTTAAGGTCTAAATTGGGCATCCCAATTCTATCGCGCAATAGTTTGATACTCTTATTCACATCTGCTTGTGTAAGTGATCCTAATTCCGCTTTGGCCTCGGCAAAATTCAATAAGGCTTCACCATATCTGAAAATAATAGATGGATTTACACCCAAACCACTTGATCTATATTGTTCAGGATCAGGCAAAGCACCCTTATTGACCTGATAAGCTGTTGGACATTTACTATCTCCAGTAGCATATAAATGGCTTCGCTCGTATCTTTTTAAAGTATCAGAACCTACTATCTCCATTGGCCATCCCGGCGTATAAATGGTTTGAAAAATACGTGGATCACGGTTAGTAATTACATCTTCTATTGTTGCATCGCCTTGATACAAAGCATTGCCTGCAATAGGGTTACCATCTACACACAAATAGTCGTTAATAAATGTTTGTGTCACTCCACGTCCACCACCAATTCGTGGTAAATAGCGCTGGTGATTATGCGTTAGACTAAGTCCTAAATCATAGGCTTTCCATAACATCACCTCCGAATTACCAGCAAAGCTATATGGTTGATTAAACAGGTGCCAATAATCCCATTTAGTATCTCCCGTGGTAAAAACATTAAAGGTTCCGCCATCAATTAACGCCTCAGCAGCATCGGCAGCCGCTTGCAAAAATGCTGCACCATCTGAACCTTCAACACCAAATATAGTACCGGCGTGGTATTTCTCCCAAGTACCTTCATATAAAGCCACACGTGATTTGTACAATTGAGCAACTTCTTTACATAGACGATTACCATCTTCTATCGGCCCTGCACTAAGGTTTTTTATCGCTTCATCTAAATCCTTTAGAATGTTCTCAACAACAACTTTACGAGATGTTCTTTTACCAAACAATTCTTCCGACTCAGGAGAAAGAGTTTTATCAATCCAAGGCACATCGCCGTATTTTCGTACTAAATTGAAATAAAAGTACGCTCTAAAAAAATAAGCCTCGCCCACATATTGACCAACTGCATCGGCTGAAGCCGAAACGCGTGAATAGTTTTCGAGAAAATAATTGACTGCACGTATATCGTCATATCCTATTTTTTCGTCGTTGTCGTTATACTCGAATCCGCCTCGTGCCGGCACAGTTCGATAACCAGCAATGCGGTCATCGTAACTATTGTGCAGCATATTATCGGTACCTGTATCGAACCATGTAATACCACCACTCCAAGAACCTCCATCAGAGAATCGAGGATAAAATTGATTGGTATATAGCTTTAAATCATTTGGCGAATTCCAGTAATCATCTGCTGAAATCTTATCTAATGGTAGCTTTTTCAAGTAATCATCGCTACATCCAAGCATGATAAACACCAGCACAATGCTTAGCAAGCTTATATTTTTAAAATTCATAATATCTTCGTTAAGTGATTAAAATGTTACGTTAACTCCCATAGATACTACCTTAGAAAGTGGATATATTTTTCCACTACCATATCTACCACCAAGTGCTTCCGGATCAAATAGTTTACTCAACTTGGTAAATGTCAATAGGTTTTCTCCCGATACATATAAGCGCACCTTCGAAAGCTTGACTTTACTTGTCCAGTTGCCACGAAGCGTATAACCCAATTGAATATTTTTCAAGCGCAAATAAGCTGCATTTTGCAGATACTTGGTTTGCTCTCTGGTGTTTTTCAAGTGTTCACCTTGCAAATAAGGTCTTGGGTAATAAGCATCTGTGTTTTCAGGAGTCCAGTAATCCATGTGATCCTCGAAATAACTGTTTTGCCACATGCTACCTCTAAATCCATAAAATACATTGGTATAACGTGAGAAAATCCAGTCGCGCTTAGCAACACCTTGCCAAAACATATTAAAATCAAACCCCTTATAGTTCAATCCAATGGATAAGCCATAATTTAAGCGAGGCGTTGTATTACCAATAACTTTTTTATCACCTGGATTATCAACGGTATCATCTCCCCAATTAATAACACCATCTCCATTTAAATCCTGAAACTTTATATCTCCTCCTTGCCAGCGACTATGAAAAGCTGTTTGATCGTGCCAATCATCACCTGTTTCTCCTTCTTTAAAGAAACCGGCCGTTTCATAACCCCATATCTCACCATGCTCCTGTCCCGAGTACCAATTATTCAAAGTTTTAGTTGGATTACTGTAATCGCTTATCACCGTTTTATTATCACCTAATACACCTCGTACATTGTATGACAAGTTGCCAATGCGATCTTTCCATGTCAACACTAATTCAAAACCTTTGGTTTCAAGTGTAGCATTGTTTATTAATGGAGGGCTGGCACCAAGCACATCTGGCAGAGACTGTGAAGGCCCTATCATATCGCTTGTAGTTCGCTTATACCAGTCAAAATTTAATCCCAACCTATGATTTAAAAAGGCAGCATCTAATCCAATATTTAATGTGGTTGATGTCTCCCATGTTAATGCAGGACTAATCAATCCAGGAGCTCCAGTGTAAACAGGACGCTCTCCCGCAACTATCCATGGTAAGTTGGTACTAACAGGTAATGTCTCATAGTAACGGAAATAATCGCCAACCGTACCTTTTGAATAATCATGATTTCCTAAGGATCCATATGATCCTCTGAATTTCAAACTATTAACATAAAGCTCAATTGGCTCCCAAAAATCTTCTTTTGAGATATTATATCCAATGGATCCAGATGGAAAGAAACCCCATTGTGTATCAGCATTACCAAACAGAGATGAACCATCGTAGCGCGCATTAAACTCGACCAAATATTTCTCCTTGAAATTATAAGTAAATCGTCCAAAAACACCTTGCGTTGCCCAGTGTGTCCATTGATCTCCTCCTGTAAGTTGCCCTGTAGCAGTGCTTATAGAAGGTACTTTATCGGTAACCAATTCAGCACGTTTCAGGTTGCCTCTACTGTATTCTTTCAACTCCTCTTCATAACCTACCAACACATTAAAGGTGTGCTCATTGATTTCCTTAAAATAAGATGACACAACATTTAACATATGGTAATCGTCGCTTTGAAAACTGGCTTCGAAGGAATTCGGATTATTAAAAGTTGTATATGTTTCTCCAACCACGTTTGTTCCATAGGTAGTGGCTAAATGACTTTTTTGCTTATAACTAGAGTTATTCCAACTATAATTCACTCTAGTCTTCCACCCTTCAATCGGCTCCAATTCGCCACTGAATGTCACCCAAAAATCATCTGAAAAACGCTCACGATCACCTGATTCATCAATTAATTGTATATTGTTATCTGACGAACGCTCACCATTAGGTAAATAAAGCGGATTCATTGGCCAGTTACGAGAAAACTGATGATGAATAATATCACGATTATATCCACCCCATGCGTTTGGCCACACATTTTTTGTACGTGTATACTTGGTGTTTACTCCAAAATTAAACCAATCAGTTACCTGAGCATCAATTCTGGCTGACATGTTATACCTCGAATAGTTATCATTACCAAAATCAAGTTGTCCATCTTGTGAATAAAACCCTGCTGATGTATAATACGAAACCTTATCGCCTGCGCCACTTAAACTAATATCATGTTTTTGGCGAGCACTCCAATCTTTATAATAGATGTCCATCCAATCATTATTGGCATTACCCTTTGTCCACGTACCCCAACTGGTAGGGTCGGCAGGATCAGGAATGGTTTCATCTGTCATAGAACCATCCAGGTAGGCTTGTATTCGCCCCAATGTTTCATCATCAATTACAGGTCCTAAGCCAGAATTCTCAGCAGCCTTATTCATTGCCAATGCCGCATCCATCGAATTGGCTCCCTTGGGAAGATTTGTTGGTGCTGCCCAAGCAAAATTGTTTGAGTAGGTAACCGATGGCTTAGTGCCTTTTTTACCTTTCTTTGTGGTGATTAAAACAACTCCATAAGGTGCTCGTGCTCCATAGATAGCCGAAGCTGCTGCATCCTTTAATATCGAAATACTCTCAATATCATCAGGATTCAAATTTTGAATATCCATTGGCACTCCATCCACCAAAATATAAGGACTATCGTTACCATTAATACTTCCAACCCCACGAATGTTCCACGATGAACCTGCTCCGGGCTCTCCACCTGCATCAGTAGTGGAAATATTCAGACTAGGTGCTACACCTTGAATAGCTTGCGCTACATTAGCCACTGGTCGATTTTCCAAATCTTTGGCTGATACTACATCAACACCACCCGTTAAATTAACTTTCTTTTGGGTACCATAACCAACAACTACTACTTCTTCAAGCCCCTGCACGTCATCCTTCAACACAACAGAAATAATTGTTTGATTACTTACATCAATCTCCTGTGTCATCATTCCAATGAAGGAAAATACAAGTGAATTAATTTCTGCAGGCACGGATAGCATAAACTTCCCATCCAAATCGGTTATAGTACCTTCACTTGTACCTTTAAGAATTACAGATACACCTGGTAGAGTTGCACCTGTTGCATCAAGCACTTCTCCCGTAACAGTTCTAGCTTGCTGGGCAAACATACTTGAACACACAATAAACATTAATAAAAATGCTCTAATCCGCCTAATTAAATTTGGCGGCAACAGTTTTTGCTTTAATGAAAAACCTGTTCGATTTTTTTTCATACAAATAGATATTTTTCGTTAATATTTTATAAAGCTGCCCTCTTTCAAAGGCATACCTCAAAGCGTAAATATCTGTATGAGAAAACATTGATCAATCCATTTTTATCTACTTAAAATTTGATTTTGTACACAATTGCAAAAAATGGATAAATTCAAAAGTAAGTCGTACAAAGTTTAAAACTCATCACGTTTACTTTCTGCTATTAATTAAATATCTATTACAAAATGAGAGCTAATACCAATTGTATTCCAAAATAATTGATAAATCATTTTGCTAATTACAATGGTTAATACCGATACAAAACCACAGATTGATTTTTTATCAATCGTTTTGGTTTGTAATCGGTATAACAACAAACTATAGCATCATTTGAAGGAAGTGTCACTAACTATTATAACACCTATCTTCATAATGTTTACGATATTGTAGAGGCGACATTTTATAGTATCGCTTAAAAACAGTACTAAAATAGGACGGGTCGGAGAAACCACACTCGTAGGCAATCTCTGATACATTTATTGGGCTTGATACAATAATCTTAGCTGCCTTCTGTAAGCGAATATTCAATATAAAATCTTTAACAGGTTTACCAGCAATGGCACTAATTTTATTGTACACCAAGGTACGGCTCATCCCCATTTCTTCCACAAAGTGTGAAACCTTAAAGTCTGCATTATCAATATGGCGCTCAACAATAGCAATGGCTTGCTCTAAAAACTGATTATCCAAATCGGTACTTGTTAATTCCTGTGGCAACAACTCCGGATCGCTCTCAAAGCGCTTTTGTAATAATTGTCGGTTACGAATAAGTGAAGCCAACTGCAACTTTAACAAGGATAAATCGAACGGTTTAGACACATAGGCATCGGCACCGCTCTGGTAACCCTCAGCCTTATCTTCAAACATACTTTTGGCCGTTAATAATATCACTGGTATATGACTTGTTCTAATATCATTTTTCAACTGCCGGCATAATTCAAAGCCATTAACTTCGGGCATCATAACATCAGAAATAATTAAATCTGGCAATTCTTTATGGGCCAAAGTGAAACCATCCTTGCCATCACTCGCCTCTAGCACATGATAGCTTTCTGATAGAGCATTACTTAAATACTCTCTTAGTTCATGTTCATCCTCAACAATTAAAACTTTCTCTTTATTATTTAGCTCAATCCTGTTGAGCTGAACAGCATCAACCACTTTTTCATCGGATGGCACAATATTATTAGCTTCAACAGCTAGCTCTGTAGCAGAACTATTCTCTTGCTTAATGGGAAACTGAAGCTTAAAAGAAGTACCCTTTCCAAGTTCACTGCTTACGCCTATTGAACCACCATGCAATTCGGTAAGGTGTTTTGACAATGATAATCCAATGCCTGTACCTTTTATGCCTGTTTCTACCTGATAATAGCGATCAAAAATTCGATTAACCTCCTCATCAGATATTCCTATTCCGCAATCGCTAATTTCTAATGATAGGAGATTAGTAGATGATTGTATATTAACAGTAACGATATCTCCTGATTGAGAAAACTTAATTGCGTTAGAAATTAAGTTTGTTAATATTTTAATGAATTTATCCTTATCCAATTCTATCCACAACTCAGTTTGATCAGCACTAAGTTCAACACTAACCCCTTGTAGCTTTGTATAATAATCGAAATAATTAATTATTTCTTTGCACACAAAAATACAATCGAAACGCGACAAGTTCAATTTCAAAGTGGAGGTTTCTGTCTTTCTAAATTCAAGTAATTGCTCAATTAAATCAATCATTCGTCGAACATTACGATACAAAGACGGCAAAGCCTTACGCACTTCTTCATCCGACGCCTCTTTAGTAATAAGATGCTTTAATGGACTGTATATTAACGTTAAGGGTGTTTTTATTTCATGCGAAATATTAGTAAAAAAACTTAGTTTCTGTTGGTTAATGGCTTCCAACTGTTCCTGTTTTGATGTCTCTAAATCCAACTTGTGCTTTAGTTTTAAACGCACAAGGCTTTCTCGCCATATCAGCACAACTATAAAGCCAATTATAATTACCAACACTATAAAAAACCATGTTGTTTGGTACCATGGTGGTAGAATCTGGATATTAATACGGGCAACTTCGGTGTTCCATTGCCCTGTTTTATTGGTAGACTTAACTTTAAAAACATATTCTCCTGGTGGAAGATTTGTATATGTTGCCGAATTTGCTGTACCGGTGTGCCACAGATTTTCGAAATTCTGTAAGGTGTAGGCGTATTCGGTATATTCTTCAAAGGGATAATTAAAGTTATTAAACTCAAACTTGTAAATACCTGAGGTGTAATTCATAATTATTGACGCATCTTCCTTAACGTCGATAACAATACTGGTATCAAGAATACTTCTATCTTTTGTATTTAATAAAGATAAAGATGTAATTACAGGTCGGTTAGCTATACTATCAGCTTCAATATTTTCAGGTATAAAAAAAGTAATGCCGTTATTACTTCCCATATAAAGTCGTTCATCCAAGGATCTCAAAACAGCACCATGTCGATATTCAATACTTCCATCTTCACTTAAGGTTCTGAATGAAGCTAGTTCAGTAATAAGACCACTCTTATCTACTTTTAACAGTTCATCGTTTGTCCCCACCCACAACTGATTTCTCAGATCCATATATAAAGAAGAATACAGTTTATTCATCTTGCTGGAACCTTCAACATATTCGCTTATACTTTTTGAATCAGTATTATAATAAAGCAGAGCCTTGTCTGTACCAAATATCAAATTGCCAAATTTATCTTCTACAACTGAATAAATTTCAATCCCATTAACCTCACGATCCTCTGTTAACATGACCTTATCAACAAACCTATTTTCCTTTAATGAATAAGCAAACATTCCACCAACGCTGGTAAACCAGATTAAGTCAGCAGAACTTTCATAGGCGGTGTAATAAATCGGAAATATTCCATCAAAAAAAGATTCATGACCAAAACGTTCAAAGGTATTTTTCGCAATATTAATTTTAACCAAACTACCATCCGAGATCCATATGTTCCCTTTAGTATCCTTAAAAATTTTGTGTCTTACATCTTTTCTAATATTCCTGAATAAATGGTTTTCATCAGCACTTCTGAACTGCTTAGTTGTTTTGTTAAAAAAATACAATCCCTTTTGATAGGAAGCCACAAGCAAATCTCTTTCGGAATAATCCAAAATAGATGTCACAATGAGGACATCTTCAGATGAATAATACTCAAACGAATTCAATTTTCTATTGAGAAGATTAAGTCCACCTCCATCAGTTCCAATCCATAATTTGTTTTTATTCTCCTCTTCAAAACAAAGTATCGATTTATCAGAAGGCCCGGTCGTCAGCATTCTATTGTAGCGGTAATAATTAATTCCTGAATTATATAATATTAAAGCACCACAACGTACGGTACCGATAACCGCTGTTTTCTCATTGATAAAATGAATCTTTTTAACAGAGTTTTCAGGTAAAATGTCATTTGCTCTCTGTCCAGCTACTAGCCTATTCAGTATCTTAAGGTTATGGTCAACAATAAAAATTCCACCATAATCAGATGTCACCCATATTGTATTATCATATTTATTTTCTTTCAAATCAAGATATATCTGCGATTTGAAAATTGAATTAGCCAAAGATATTCTTTCCAAAACAACACCTTCTTTTGATATCTTCATGACATCATCGTAGGTGGTCAGGTAATAAAACATCCCTATTTTTTGTAGAGTCGAATAGTGTTTAGAGTCCAGGTTTATAAATTTGTGCAATGCACCTGTCTGCACATCAAGTTTAAAAACTCCTTCCTCATCTATTAAAATTAAGAATGAGTTTTCATCGTATTCGACACAATTTAATATCCTGATTCTTGATGACTGAAATTCAATACTTGTTTTTAATTCTATAGTGAAAACAGTATCATCTCTTTTATCGTAAAAATGGATATTAAGCCGACTATCGGGAAACACTACATGGGTTTCATTCTCAAAAATTGTTTCAACACGTATATCCTTTTCTAGTTGAAATGGGTTTCTTACAAATGTATTCTTTACCCGGTCATACAAGCATAATCCTCGTGAAGTGCATACCCATAAGTTTTCTAGAGCATCCTCATAAATATTAACGATATAATCACTTGACAAAGAAGAAACATCATTAATATCGCTATAGTATCGCTCTATATCTCTACCATCGTATCTGTTTAAACCAAAATCAGTACCAAGCCAAATATTACCAACTTTATCAACACAGATACCATTGATCGAACTTTGCGATAAACCGGTTAGGCCACTAATTTGCTTGATGTTATAATCCTGACATACAGAATTGGAATGACAGAATAATAAAATGATTACTAATATTGATATGATTGACCTTTTCATGTGTCTATATTATACTTTTTAATGTCACATGGAACTCGCCTCAATAGTCATCGTCCTGTGTGAGAAAATTATTCTCATGGCTCGTTTCATATGATTATATTTTCTCTCAATGATCACCATACAACCTCGTTTAGAGAATATTAAGTGAAAGAAACTAATATACATGTCCGATTTATAACTCAATACCTTGCTTATGCTGTTCGTTTAAAGAAGTAATCTTTATTTAGGCTACAAAATCTATAAATGCAATATAACTCATAAAGGTATACGTACCTGAATTTAAATAAACTAAATCTAAGTTGATATGTGAACAAATATAACAAATTATAATTGTGCACGAGCACATTTTAAAATAAAATCATAATTAATTAAATCAAAAGCCTTGATAATTAAACCATAGCTGCTATCCACAATCTTATTGTTAACAAATTAAGACTAATACAAAATTCAATAATACTAATTGTGGATTCAATTCAAGAATGGGAGCAGAAATCGCTATTCCAAAATGTGGTGAGGTATATTAAGAAGAACTATTACTTTCTGCCTATACTTTGCCATAAAAACAAAAAACCTCTCAGACTAATCTGAAAGGTTTTGTACCGAGAGGCGGGCTTGAACCGCCGACCTCAGGATTATGAATCCTGCGCTCTAACCAGCTGAGCTACCTCGGCATTTGCTTGGAGATTGTTGTGACACCCTTGTGTCTCTCCTTTTTTGCGGTTGCAAATGTAAGAGAAATACCCCTAATACACCAACAAAAACACAAAATATTTTTCTACTTTTTATAAACTAACTGAATTATAGACTCATAAAAAACTCATTCGTTTGACACTAAATTTAATCTTTGTTGAAATACGCCAAATTGCATCGCTTATTTGATTTTATTTCCCGAAGAATTCTGTTATATTGTGAGCTCATACATTTAATCAAAACAGACTAGACATGTCAATTCAAAAGGAAAAGTTTGAATTAGAATATATTATTAAAACATCTCCGGCAATATTGTTTGCTCGCCTTAGTAACCCTAGTGGTCTTTCTGAATGGTTTGCTGACGATGTTAACCTCAAAGGAAAAGTTTACACTTTTGTTTGGGATGGTTCAGAACAGCAAGCCGAACAAGTATTGAAGAAGGAAAATAAAATGGTACGTTACCATTGGCTTGATGATGAAGATGAGAAATCATACTTTGAATTTCGCATTAATGTAGATGATTTAACGGGTGAAACAGCTCTTATTGTTGTTGATCATGCGGAAGAAGATGAAAAAGAAGATTCCATTGAACTATGGAATCAGCAAATAGATGAGCTCAAGCACGGTCTCGGCTCTGTTTAAAAACATTATTAATTCATTGTAAGCACCCGGTTAAGCCGGGTGTCTTTGTTTACACCAACTCATAAACTTAAGTCATTCATTTTGGATAATTGAGCAAAGTTGTTAGGCATAATTATTGAAGAAATCTGAATCTTACCATTACATTTTTAAGCGTTTCACTAACTTTGCACCATATTCAATCTCATTGATGTAAATAAAAAGGATGAAGAAATTACACCTGTTTATATTAAAAAGCTACTTGGGACCTTTAGCAATGACATTTTTTATTTCATTGTTCATTCTGGTAATGCAGTTTCTTTGGAAATATGTTGACGACATGGTGGGCAAAGGACTTGAATTTGCTGATTTATCCAGGTTATTATTTTATGCAACGCTACAAGTTGTTCCAATGGCTTTGCCTTTAGCTATCTTATTAGCGTCTTTAATGACCTTTGGTAACCTAGGTGAGAACTACGAATTAACAGCCATAAAAGCTGCCGGTGTTTCTCTTCCTCGCACAATGATGCCGCTAATCATTATCACCATTACAATTTCGGTATCAGCATTTTGGTTTTCGAACAATGTAATGCCCTATGCCAATTTAAAACTGTATTCGTTATTATATGACGTTAAGAAAGCTCGACCCGAGCTGGATATAAAGGAGCAGGTATTTTATGATGGTATCGATGATTTTCGAATAAAAATTGATGAAAAAGACAACGAAACTAACTTGTTGTATGACATCATGATATATGATCACCGCGATCGACTCAACAAAAATAGTAATGTAACGATTGCTGATTCTGGTCGCCTACAAATTTCAGAGGATAAACGCCACATGGTATTAACCCTTATGGACGGCGTTCGTTTTGATGAAAAAGTGGGTCTTGAAAGTAAAAAAAGAATTCGCGATAAAGAACAGCAACAATTCAGAATTGATCACTTCAAAGAACAGGTTGCCCTTATTGAAATGCACGGAATGGATTTTACACGTACTGACGAACAGCTGTTTGCCAGTTACGATCGCATGAAGAATCTAAACCAATTAAATAGCGACATCGATACCTTCAACATACAAATTGACAAACACATCGATCATCTTTCTAAGAATACACAAGGATTTTATTTTCAACAGGCCCGTTACTCTGCGAGAAAGAAAAAGCTAAATAAAGACATGGCTTATATTGATTCTGTTCAAATCCTTAATGTCGACACACTCATTGCATCCTTATCGGTTCATCAGAAAAAGATGATGGTTGAAACCGCTCTTCGAAATGCCACTGATAATAAGAACCAGATGGGTGAGCAAATGCGACTCATTCGCGATAAAGAGCATAAGAAGACACGCCATTTCATGGAGGTGCATCGTAAATTTACACTTTCATTCGCCTGCTTTATCTTTTTCTTTATTGGTGCTCCATTGGGTGCCATCATACGAAAAGGAGGACTTGGAATGCCGGTAGTTATTTCGGTTCTTTTCTTTATAGTATATTACATCATCGATACCCTGGGCGTTAAATTTGCCAACGAAGGCTTATGGCCAGTGTATCAGGGCATGTGGCTATCTTCCGCGGTACTTTTACCATTGGGTGTATTCTTAACCTATAAGTCAGCTACAGATTCTGCTTTATTAAATGCTGATGCCTACCTCATTTTCTTTCGTAAATTATTTAAACGTGAGAAATTTGATCTTACCAATCAATTGGACAAGGAAGAAGAAGCAAGTAATAAAAACTAAGGTGAGCTATTTCATTGTTTTGGACCAATTAATGATTAATTTTGCACCTTGAATTCGGATAGATCCGACTAAAATCGTAACAAATGCCAGAAAATCAAGGTTTTAAACTCAACACCATAGAAGAAGCTATTGATGCTATTAAAAATGGTGAGTTGATTATTGTTGTTGATGATGAAGATCGTGAAAACGAAGGTGACTTTATTGCCGCTGCGGAACTAATGACGCCTGAAAAAGTCAACTTTATGGCAACACATGGTCGTGGATTAATCTGTACGCCATTAACCGAAGAACGTTGTGAAGAGTTAGAGTTGGAGTTAATGGTTGGCAAAAATACATCGAGCCATGCTACACCCTTCACAGTATCTGTCGACCTAATAGGTCAGGGATGTACAACAGGAATTTCAGCATCCGACAGAGCAAAAACGATACTTGCGCTTACCAATCCAAATACATCGCCTGAAGAACTAGGTAGACCAGGACATATTTTTCCATTAAAAGCTAAAAACAGAGGTGTTCTTCGAAGAGCAGGACATACCGAAGCTGGGGTTGACCTAGCGCGCTTAGCGGGTCTCTCTCCCGTCGGCGTATTAGTTGAGATACTTAATGAAGATGGAACCATGGCACGTATGCCTGAATTGGTTAAGATCGCAGAGAAATTTGATCTAAAAATTGTAACCATCAAAGATCTTATAGCTTATCGCTTAAAGCATGAAAGCCTAATAGTAAAAGGAGTTGAAGTAAACCTACCAACGGCTCACGGTGATTTCCGTTTTATTCCATTTAAACAAAAATCAAATGGACTGGAACACATGGCACTTATCAAGGGGGAATGGGACGAAAACGATCCTATTTTAGTTAGAGTGCATTCATCATGTGCAACCGGTGATATTTTTGGATCATTACGTTGCGAATGTGGAGACCAGCTTCATAAAGCAATGGAAACCATAAATAAAGAAGGAAAAGGTGCCATTGTATACATGAATCAGGAAGGACGCGGTATTGGTTTAATGAATAAAATCAAAGCCTATAAGCTTCAGGAAGAAGGTATGGATACCGTAGATGCCAACGTAGAGCTCGGTTTTGACGCTGATGAACGCGACTACGGAGTTGGTGCTCAGATATTGCGAGAACTTGGCGTTGGAAAAATGCGCCTAATGTCAAACAATCCGATCAAACGCATTGGACTTGAAGGATACGGCCTGGAAGTGGTTGAAAACGTAGCGATAGAAATAAACCCAAATCCTCACAACGAGTTTTACATGAAAACCAAGCAAGAGCGAATGGGACATGATCTGCAGTTTTTTAACTTCACAAAGAAATAATACCGATTTAAAATACAATTGGTATAATATTTAAGGAGGCTTTAGCCTCCTTTTTTTTTACACTAACAAACTAGCGCTCAACACTGATTACTCGAACTTCCATTTTCTTTAATAAACAATCTCTTTATTTGAGAACATATTTATATAAAATCTGTTTATTGATTAGAAGCACTGGTGGATACCAATCCTTATTTTGCGGTCAGGTAAATATTGTTTTTATTCTTTGGAGTTAGATTGGGTGAAAAGATGAAGCGATAGAAACAATGCGGAATCCACCAGTACTTTGTTTTTTTTACTTTCCACTATACACTGCACCCGAACAACTATCGTTATCTGCTCCTGTAACTTCCTGCAAACAATTCATTTGATTAGAAATTCGTAAAGCACCCAGAAAGGCAAATATTAAAGCTTCTTTATATTCAACTAAATCAGAGCTAGGTATAATTAATTCCCCACTCAATTTTGATTGAATAAGTTCAATTAAAAAAGTATTATAAGCACCTCCACCTGTAAATAGAATTTTTCCATTGGTCACCTTATTGATATCTGATGCTATTTGTAAGGAAAAATGCTCATAACAGGTTCTAAGGAGATCTGGAACACTTTCATTTATGAAAGAATTTACACAAGGATAAAACTGCTCTATAAGCCATTCGTTAGCAAGCGATTTAGGGCAGGTTTCCTGATAATAAGGAAGAATATTGAGTTGCTTTAATAAACCTGGCAAAACTTCACCTTTTCGCCCAATTTCGCCATTGTAATCAAAGGGTAAACACAGATAGTTCGTTAATTTGTTAAGCACTGTATTAACCGGGCAAATATCCCATGCTCTTCGTTTGTCATTAAGCTTTACCGAAACATTGGCAAAGCCACCTAAATTAACGCAAGCATCATATTCACTGAACAAATAGGCATCACCAATGGGTACCAAGGGTGCACCTTGCCCCTTTAAACAAACATCCATTGAACGAAAGTCACAAACGGTAGTCAGGCCACATGCAGCAGCAAGCGCAGCACCATCGCCCAACTGAAAGTTAAATTGATTCTCTGGATCATGGAATAAGGTATGTCCATGTGAGGCAACAAAGTCTGGCACTTTCTCTTCACCTTCAATAAAATCCTTCACCTGCTCTCCAAGCCATTTTCCGTACTCACGATTTAATCGCATCAAATCTTCACCTCCAAGCTCCAAAGCGTTTTTCAAGGCCTTTAACCAATACTCTGAGTAGGGCTTTGTTCTTGTTTTAATAAGCTTGTATTCCCAAGTATTGTTGCTAAAATCTAATTGACAGAGAACCAAATCCAGACCATCTAAAGATGTACCCGACATTAAACCCACGCAACAATACGAATTGCTTATTTGTTTTATCATACCAGAGGAATAAAATTACAAAACCTTATATCAACAAAAATCTGAATTATGGCTGACATTTCAACTACTTACCTTGGATTAAAACTAAAAAGCCCGATTATTGCAGCAAGTTCTGGCTTAACCAATTCAATAGAAGACTTAAAAAAAATTGAAACAGCAGGTGCTGGTGCTGTTGTATTAAAATCATTATTCGAAGAAGAAATTGTAACTGAGATGGAACGCCAAATGCACCAGATGCATTCGCAAAACTACCTTTATCCGGAAACGATGGATTTTTATGAGCAGTACGATGTTGAAGATACCTTAACCAGTTATCTTAAACTTATTGCTGATGCAAAAAAAGAAACAAAAATTCCTATCATCGCCAGTATCAATTGTATTTCATCTCATAACTGGCCCTATTTCGCTAAATCATTAGAAGATGCAGGAGCCGATGCACTTGAATTAAACATCTTCGCCCTCCCATCCGATTTTGAACGAGAAAGCGCAGAACAAGAGAAAACTTATTTTGACATTATTGAAACAGTTCTAAAAGAAGTTAGTATTCCCGTTTCGATAAAAATAAGTCATTACTTCTCAAACCTTGCTGGCATGATATCGAAACTATCGCAAACCGGCATAGCGGGATTAGTGCTTTTTAATCGTTTTTATTCTCCTGACATTGATATTGAAAACCTTGAAGTAATTCCAACACATATTTTTAGTGAAGATAAAGAATATGTAATGCCACTGCGTTGGATAGCCATCACATCCAGCAAAGTTGATTGTGACCTATCGGCAACAACCGGAATCCACGAATCAAAAACCGTGATAAAAATGTTGCTTGCCGGTGCTCAAACAGTACAGGTAGCCAGCTCGCTTTACAAAAATGGAATTGAGACCATTGAGCGTTACAATCATGAAATAGATAAATGGATGGAGCGCAAAAACTTTGATAAAATTGATGACTTCAGAGGAACCTTAAGCCAATCAAACGTAAAAAATCCAGCAGGCTACCTTCGTGTTCAATTTATGAAACATTTCAGTAATAAATAAGCGCCATTCATAAACTTTTTATAAAAGGTCTCACTACGAGGCCTTTTTTTAATGCCCTTAATTCAATACTTTCGCAGTTAAAAGCAATACTTAAGAAAGATGGATTTCGATGATTTTTATATGTCCGACCCATTAGTTGAAGGCGAGGATTATTACATGAATCCCAAAGGGTTCCGAGTAATGTCGCATAGTTACCTCACTAAAAGGGGCTACTGCTGTGGAAATGGATGCAAGCACTGTCCTTATTTTCCACCTCATCAAAAAGGAAATCGAGAATTAAAAGAATAAGCTAAACCAACAATTATTGATATGAATAAGAAGCTTCGCATTGTATTTATGGGCACACCCGACTTTGCTGTTGAAAGTCTAAAAGCCTTGGTTGAGAATAACTATCAGGTTGTTGGTGTTATTACTGCCCCGGATCGTCCGGCAGGTCGGGGCCAAAAACTTAAGCAATCGCCAGTTAAGGAATATGCGCTTTCGGTTGGTTTACCTGTTTTGCAACCCGAAAAACTAAAAAAACCGGAATTCATTGAAGAGCTAAAAGCCTTAGAGGCCGATCTTCAGATTATAGTAGCTTTCAGAATGTTACCTGAGATGGTTTGGAACATGCCTCCATTGGGCTCTTTAAATCTGCATGGATCGTTACTTCCTCATTATAGAGGTGCTGCTCCAATAAATTGGGCTGTGATAAATGGTGATAAAAAAACGGGTGTTACTACCTTCTTTTTGCAACACGAAATTGATACCGGTAATATTATCATGCAGGAAGCTTTGCCGATTGAGGATAATGATACAGCTGGAAGCGTGCATGATAAGATGATGGAACTTGGGGCTGAAGTTATCCTTAAAACAGTCAAAAGAATTGAAGAAGGCAATATTAAGGCCATCCCTCAAGATGAGTATTCGGATGAAACCGTATTAAAACCGGCTCCTAAAATATTTAAAGCTGATTGTAAAATCAACTGGCAACAAGAAGCGCAAGTGATCCACAACTTTATTCGTGGGCTCTCACCTTACCCATCAGCCTGGACAGAATTGGAACTGGCCAATGGCAAAACAATTAGTGCAAAAATCTACAAAAGTGAAATAAGTGCTGATCACAAACTTAAACCTGGCGAGGTGAAATCTGATAACAAAACTTACATTGCTATTGGCACCAAAGATCATGCTTTATTAATACACGAACTTCAATTGGCTGGTAAGAAAAAGATGCGCACCGAAGACCTGTTAAGGGGATTTGATGCTTCGCAGATAACGAAAATAAATTCTTAACATTCACTAATTAGTTGATTTGAAGATTTGAAAATAACAAATCTTCAAATCAACCAATTTTCAAATATCAATTACTTCTTTTTCTTTCTTCTTAAATTCAATCGATCACCAGCTTTAACTTTAGCGCCTTCTTCCAAGCGATTAAATCGCAATAGCTTTTTCAGTTTCACACCGTATTTCTGCGAAATATAGTGTAAGGTTTCGCCTTGTTTTACCACATGATATTCGTGCGATTTATGCGCTTTACCCTTTTTCCCCTGAATATATAAATAGCGATATTTCGACAAGTTGGCTCCCTTAGTCAGATCATTATAGTGATATAACTCCCAGTCTCTTAAACCAAACTCTTCGGCAATTGCTCCAAAACTATCATCGCTTTCAAGTCGAATAAACTTTACGCCATTATTATAATCAATCACATGGGTATTGTAGGTACTTATAACAAAATTATCATTGCCTGATTTACCGCTTCTTGATGAACCTGACTTTGGCTTCCAGTTCTTGTTTTCATCCAAAAGGTATAATTGATTCTTCTCAATGATATCAATTAAACGATGCGCATATTTAGGGTCAGTAGCATAACCTGCTTTCTTTAATCCCTTAGCCCATCCTTTATAATCTGTAGTTTTCAAATCAAATAACGATGCATACCTTTTCTTTCCTGTTAAGAAGTCGGAATGATCAATGTATGATTCATAAACTGTCTTGTACTTTCTAAAACACTCATTATCCTCGTCATCATCGTGATAAACACGCTTGCCTTTCCAATCGCTATGACACTTGATTCCAAAATGATTATTTGACT
Source organism: Carboxylicivirga fragile (assembly GCF_050589805.1). Lineage (NCBI taxonomy): Bacteria > Pseudomonadati > Bacteroidota > Bacteroidia > Marinilabiliales > Marinilabiliaceae > Carboxylicivirga > Carboxylicivirga fragile. The sequence goes on from NZ_JBNGOY010000016.1 coordinate 18,527, forward strand.
TTCGTGCTAAAGTACTATTACCATTGCCCGATTCAAGAATACCTTGAGCCATAGTAATACTGGCTGGAATGGCAACTCGATTCATTTCCTTTACGGCTAAATCCTTATACAATTCAATGTATTCTGAGGTGCTATATTTTCGATTAGATTGCCCGTTTACATCCAAATTCACCAACAACACTAATACAATTAACAACGATAGTACCTGTTTCATACATCTTTATTTTAAGAAATGAATTTTAATTAATGCAACAAAGATAAAAAATTAGAAAAGCGACAATATATGATAGAGTTAAAAACAATATTGTAAATTTGGTCAAATAATAGACATTATCATTCTAAACGTTTGTATGAAGAATTTTATTATATCAACAAGTATAACGGTTTTTGAAACACCGAATGAATTAAGCGATAAAGATCAACACTTGGTTGAATCGGCCAAACAAGCTTGTGAAAGAGCCTATGCACCCTACTCAGGATTTAATGTTGGAGCAGCTGTACGCCTGAGCAATGGTGAAATTATTCAAGGGAATAATCAAGAAAATGCCGCATACCCATCAGGACTATGTGCCGAACGAGTGGCCTTGTTTTATGCCAATTCAAAATTTCCGGATGTAGCTGTTGAAGCTATTGCCGTTATTGCAAGCAATGAAAACGGAGTATTAAAAGATCCGGTTGCGCCTTGTGGTGCATGTCGTCAAGTAATGCTGGAAACCGAATTGCGAATGAAACAAGCTTTTTACACCCTACTGATTGGCGCAAGCGAAATACATCGAATTGAGAATACAAAAGACTTATTACCACTGACTTTTACAGGTGAGGGCGTTCGTAAAAAGAAATAAAAAGAGGCATTATTAAATGCCTCCTTCACTGTCTTTATTTGTCATTAATAACGTTCTTAAATTCTTTCCAAAGATTCTCTTCTTCAGGCGTTTTAGCAATTAAACAAATTGGCTCTTTGCTAACCGGATGTATGAATTCAATCTTACGGGCATGAAGAGAAATTCCTCCACTTTTATTGGAACGAGGGAAACCATATTTTAAATCCCCACGAATTGGGCAACCGATCTTTGCCAACTGGCAACGGATTTGATGATGCCTTCCTGTTTGCAAATCAACTTCAAGAAGGTAATAGTTCTTCAAACCAGATACCATTTTATAATTCAAAATAGCCTCTTTAGCTCCAAGACGTGTTTTCGGGAAGGCATATGATTTGTTCTTTTCCGAATTCTTAAGGATAAAGTGACGCAACTGGGCTGAATCATTTTCGGGTAATTCACCTACAATGGCAAAATAACTCTTTTTGACTTTCCGCTCTTCAAACATTTTATTCAAACGTGTTAATGCCTTACTTGTACGCGCAAACAACACAACGCCACTCACAGGCCTATCCAAACGATGAACCACGCCCAGGAATACTTCACCAGGTTTATTGTACTTTTTCTTAATGTACTTTTTAACCTTATCGCTTAAAGTCTCATCACCAGTTTTATCACCTTGTACAATGTCAGATGTTGACTTGTTAACGGCAATTATATGATTGTCTTCAAATAATATATCTAACTTACCCATTCAATTAAAATCTAATATTGTTCTCTTTCATTAGGAAACTCAAGGCTCTTAACATCGCTAATGTAATTACCCACAGCTCCACTTATTTCAGCAAATAAATTATGATAACGCCTCAAAAAACGTGGCGAAAATTCCTGATTGATACCTAACATATCATGCAGAACCAACACCTGACCATCTACTTGATTTCCGGCACCAATACCTATTATTGGAATGTGTAATTCCTTAGATACCTGACCAGCCAGATCAGCAGGAATCTTCTCTAATACAATACCAAAGCAACCCGCTTCCTCTAACAAATGCGCATCTTCGATTAATTTCTTGGCTTCCTCTTCACGTTTAGCACGTACGGTATAGGTACCAAATTTATGTATCGATTGTGGCGTTAAACCCAAATGTCCCATAACAGGAATACCTGCTGACAAAATACGCTGAACCGATTCTAAAACCTCGCTACCACCTTCCAACTTCACAGCATCGGCTGCCGTTTCTTTCATTATTCGAATGGCAGATGTTAATGCTTCTTTTGAATTTCCCTGATAGGTACCAAAAGGCATATCAACCACAACCAAAGATCTGTTTACAGCCCTCACAACCGAAGCACCATGATAAATCATTTGATCCAATGTGATTGGTAAAGTTGTTTCCCAACCTGCCATCACATTCGATGCAGAATCGCCAACCAGAATCACATCAACTCCGGCATTATCAACAATCTTTGCCAATGAATAGTCATATGAGGTTAACATGGCAATCTTCTCACCCTTCATCTTAAGTTCACTTAATACGTGGGTTGTCACTTTTTTACGACGTTCTTGTGCAACAGACATAATTAAAGTATTTAACGGCCTTTATTCGGCAGTATTAATTTGTTAGACATTCACCAAAAATGGTAAGTATTAATTAAGTAACAAGCCACAAAGGTAGCAAATTGATATAAGCCTACAGCATTATTGTCCGTATCCTTTGTTATTTTGCTAATATCAGCTTGATTTTTCAAATCACATATGTATTTATTCACGATACAATTGACTAAATTTGAATTAAACCAAGCACTAAAAATTGATATGAGCCAAAATTACACAATGAATCCTTCTCTAAGATCTATCCTATCAATTATTTTCATTCTAATCGGATCAATGCTTTATGCGCAGAGCTCATTAAGCGCTTCTGATTCTTTTTTTAAAGACACCATTGTCACTTCTAAGTTTAAAGTTTCGATTGGAGGACAGATGCGACTAAATGGATTCTACGATTTTAATGCCTTACAGAATTCTGAGTCGTTTAATATTACAAATATTCCGACAGGAGCTAGTAATACATCTCCACGCTTTGCTTTAAGCGTACGACAATCACGCATCAGTCTCGATGCTGGTTACAAATCCGAAAAATTTGGTAACATATACACTTTTTTTGAAGGCGATTTCTTAGGTGATGGTCCATTAGATTTTAGGCTGCGTCATTTTTGGATTGGCATTAAATCATTTCGTGTTGGGCAGGATTGGTCAGCCTTTTGCGACATGGATGTCTGGCCAGATGTCATTGATTTTGATGGACCTCCGACAGGAGCATGGGCACGTTCGGCACAAGTTAAATACACTAAGCAAATTGAAAATTTTGGTCATTTTGCTGTAGCATTTGAGTCACCTAGGGCAAGTATTACAGAAGTTCCTGTGGTAGATTCGACCTTAACATCAACTTTCCAAGGCGCACCCGATCTTACGTCTCATTTAAATTACAAAGGTGATTGGGGACATATACAGTTAGCCATGGTACTTCGTAGAATTAATTTTCTGGTAGAAGAGAAAACCTTAGCTAATAACGCTGGTGGACTATCATTATCGGGCCACTTTATGCTTGGTAAAAAAGATAAGTTTCTATACCAAGCAAATGGTGGCTCAGGCATAGGCAGTTACCTTGTATCCTTTGAAGGTGGCGGCTACGATGCGGTAACAAAGGGTGGCAAAGAACTGTCTAACATTAAATCGCTTGGCGGCTATTGTGCCTATGAAAAATGGTGGAGCGACCAATTCAAATCCACATTGGTTTATGGTTACATGCATTTAGAAACCGAAATAGGATATACCATTGATGATACCTTTAACGGCCATTATTCATCCGCCAACCTATTTTGGTTAATGGATGAGAACCTTACCCTTGGATTAGAAGGTCAGTATGGTAGTGTTAATGATTTTAGCGGCCAAAGTGGCGATGCAGCAAGAATTCAATTCATGCTTCTGTTTAATTTTTAATCATTTGCGCTTTATACGAAAAAACAAACCTATTAAAAGAAGGGCAAATCCGATATATTTCAACTCAATCCAGCGATCAAAAATGAGTAATAAATCAACAACTGGAGTTTGACTTCCATAGCGTTCATCTATACCAGCAACCGCAATTGACCAACCTTTAAGTTTTAAGACTTCATCTTGCTTTATTTCATAATCGGTATAATTAGTCACCGTTTCAAACACGCGTATCTTTGCAATGTAATTAGTGGTTAATGGCAAGTTTAATCCCAAGGAATTTCTACCATCTACATTTAACAAACGGGGTCTATGGTCATTCATACCAGAACTAAGCCAGCCATTTACCAATGAATCCCCTGAGGCATCAGAAACATTAATCAGTGCAGCCTGAATCGTATTTAATTTACTTGATTCAACATAACCACTATCAGTCAATATAGCCTTGGGTAAATAAGATTCAACTTCCACCTTCCAATTGTTTATAGAAAACAATAATGACTCACCCAAACTAGGTCCTAAAAGAGAATCACTAACCATTGAACCATCATCCGCTACAACAATTAATTTAGCCGGCTCATCCTGCATTACAATATTCAGAAACTTTATAGCAAATGGGGTACGATAAATTGCTTTGTCGTAATTCACGCCATTGAAAATAGCACGATCAGTACCCGTAAGCATCTTCATTTTGTAATAATCATGCTGCCCTCCAACAGTTGAGAAAATAAAAAGGAGAAGTCCAACGTATGATAAGGCAGTAAACCAAGTCCTACCTCCCTTTGCTGATAAGCCCTGAATTATGGCAAAACCAATTCCAAAAAACACATACACCATCAATAGCTGTATACCAACTCCGTCGATATAATGATAGATAGATAAACCATCCTTTAATGGGAATACATACAAATATATCGCCCCTAAAAACAGGACAACAATACTAGCTAACATGGTCCAAAACGACGCTAATTGCCTAAGGAAAGTACTACTACTAAGTAATCCAATTACGATACCTAAGGCAAAAATAATTGATACAAAATAGGCATTACTTGGCCACATTAACTTAAACCAAGAAAATTGTCCTAAAACCGGATTTGAAATATAACCAAGAAAAAGTAAAACGATAGTAATACCCAAGCCCGACAAAAACTCTTTGCCTTTATTAACATCAACCATGTAAATTATTTAAAGTTTGAACTAAAAAAAATGCAATCAACAAGTTTAGTGTGCTTCATGAAATCCACTCACGATACTCTTGAAATTAGACGTAAAAGTAGCACCCATTGTTGCAAAATATAGATGAATAAATAAGAACATGCTTACCACGAATCCTGCACTTGCATGTAACAATGCTGTCAATAAAGTTCCTCCAACCCCAAAAACATTGTTAACAATTAATTCCGGAAAAAACAGCGCAATGCCCGTTATCGCTAATATTGGGAATAAAACAAACAATACAGCCACATAGGTTACTTGTTGCAATGGATTAAACTTCATTGCTTCTGTAGTAGGAAAAGGTGGTTCTTGCTTCTTAAACACACCAAAAACGTAATACTGAATTTGTTTTGTCAATCGACCAATCAAACCTTTAAACTGTATTTTGTAATGTTTCTTATTAGGTGAGAACATCATCGCCAACAAGAAAAGAACATAGGCAATAACAATACCAATTCCTGCAATATTATGACTGGCTACCGCTAATTCAAAAGGAACAATAGGTAAATCAGGACTTGAATATTGCATGCTGATACCTGTGATTAATAAAACCAAGAAAAACAAAGCGTTAAATGCATGCCAAACCCTCAACCACAATGGATATAAATATAATTTCGCGCTCATTTTTATTTCTTTTTTAGTAGAATTAAACGAAGAATAAAGTGAATCATCAAGCCAAAAATCATCAAGCCAAATAAAACTATACTCACAACATTAAGCGTTTTATTTCGGTTGGCACCAATCATATAACCTTCATTAAGTATGGTGGCATTAAAAAAGCCTGACTGTGCACGACTCTCTTCGACCCTATGTGCGTATAGTGACTCCATTAAAACAGAGTTGGCACTGTGACAATCCACACAACTGCGCAAAGCTTCAGCTTTTGGCAAAATCTTATGCGACACTAATATATCATCCTGAACCTTGGTATGGCAATCGATACACCTCACCTTATTAAAGTGATTTCTTTGATTTGGCAACCAGGCATGAATATCTTCAATTGCTTTAGGGTCATCATCGCTCAATAAACCATATTGAAATTTATTAGCATGGCAACTCAAACACATATCGTTGCTTAAACTAACCACATCTTTAATTGGGCCATTTTCGCGCAACGCCAATTGATAGCCATGTGGGTCGTGACACATCCAACAATTAAACTTCTCATCATTTGCCTTATAATGAACACTCTCTTGAAATTCAGCTTCTATACCCTCAAAATTATACTTCGCATAGTCATCATCTCCCCCATGACAATCAATACAAGCGTATTTTTCTTCCATACGCAATTCTCCTGAATGAGGGAATGTTTCATATTCAGGCGAATGGCAATCGATGCACGCAAATGATTTGTGAACTGATAAGTGCATTTTTGTGCTATCAACATGATAAAAAGGATTCATCGGACGTTTGTCCATTTGTCCTGTCCACTCATTTTCATATTGATAAAAAACCTCACCATGGCAACTTAGGCACTTCTCATTTTGTTGTGCCAAAAGCGAATAAGGCAAAATAGCTAAGCAGAAAACACTTAGAAACAACGATCGCTTTAATTTTTTCATGATAGCATGTATATAATATTGACGATATAAAAACTGCCCACAGAAAGAATCCTCTTCTTTAAGCAGGCAGTATTTTTTTAGCTTTATTAGCCTATTTTTTCTTTAAAGTATGCATATAGGTCACAATTGCCCAACGCTCTTCCTCATCCGTAATTTTCTTTTCGAAATTAGGCATCTCATCACGCCCAACAAATGATTGGTAATAGATAACCCCATCCTTTTGAGCTTTAAACTCAGCTGAAGTAAAATCACCTAAATCAGCATCAATACTTCTGGCCTTTGGTCCATTGCCTTCACCAAAATTACCGTGACATGATTTACAATGCTTTGAATACATCATTTTACCTAACTTCACCATTGAAGCATCATCAACTGACTGAGGATTCTTCATACTTTGATATTTAGCCGGTACATCCCAAGGCTTTTTTTCCTGTACAAACGACATTAAAAGCAAGCCAAACAAAACAAGTAAACTACCTGATAAAATTCTAACTTTAATTTTCTTCATATCCCTTTCTTTAAATTCGTATTGAAAAAATTCAATATACTAAAAATTCCACAAACGTGTAATATTAAATCCAAAACGGAAACTTCTTAAATCCATTTCGGCCTGATTGTGCATGTATAATTCTTGATTAAGAATACCCAAACCATTGGTTAAAAAGATTTGGAAAGCATGCGTACTTGTTGAAACCTCATATCCAATGGCCATATGAGCCTTTGGCGGTTTCGTAAAAGTGGAATATTGAGATATGCTTGAAATTTGCAAAGGTATACCTAACTCAAATGTTAAAGATGATTGTGGACTAAACTTAACGCGTCCTCCAAATCCAACACCTATTTTGTCATTGTCCATTAAACTATCCACAGCATTATAATGTGTGAAGTTAACACTGGCCTTTAAGGTAATCCAATCTGTAAATTTACGATCTACTATTAACTCACTAAAGTACGACATACGATCACTAAAAGCATAATCCGTGCCAAAAACAGTTTCTTCTCTAGCGTCAATAGCAGCATTTCCATACAAGGTAACACTCACGGGCATCGTATTCTGACGTGTTTGCCTAAAAGGTGTATACTTAGCTTGAAAATCTTGATATTTCTTTTGACTATTGGTACCAAAACCAACATTCAAATTATCTAAAATTGAATAATTAAAGCCAATACGAATATTAGCACCAGGAGCCATAATACCAAACACATCACTAATGCCATTCTCAACAACTCCAAAACGGTGATTAATCACCATTTCTAAAGTATTCTTTTGTTGTGTTACACTAGTATGATGGTTAACTATTGTTCCCGATTCCCATGGTGAACGAACTGGCTTGTCAACAACTTTTTCTACGGTTTCGGTTTCCTCTTGAGCAAATAACATAGCGCTCGATAGTAGAGCTAAAACCAATGTATATAAATATTTTTTCATGTTTATAGGTTTTAGTTATCTAATGCGCCTTGGTCAATCCACACCTTTATTATTTCACTTTGGTTACCAACATAATCAACACTTCCATGAGGACCAGGTTGAACCGTTTTAAAAGTAAGAATTGTACTTTCAGAAGAATTATCTTTATTTATTGCCCTTGGATGACTCATTAAACTAGCATGAGCATTGCCCACTGTTAAATCAAGTCCTCCTGCACTAGGATGACAGCTAACACAACCCTGACTTGTCCAAATAGGCTCTACCTCAGCAGAAAAACTAATTGGCACTTCTGGATCAACTGGGTCTCCTTTATCTGGAACTATTGTTTTGTACTCACAACCTACAAAGCCAATTAACAGCAGCAGTAATGAGGATATTATCAGATGTTTTATTTTTTTCATAAGCCGATACGTTTTCTATTACGCTAAATAACAGGTAATAGATGTAAGTATACAACAACTGCTTTCTTAGGATAAAGAAAGCAGTTGAAGATATGTTTTAGTTATTTGTACCTAAATATGCTCTTCCTGCAGTAATCAATGACTCACTGTACTCCTTATTATGAATGCCATAACTGTGATCATTCTTAACCAACGCATAATTCCAGTAGGCTGCAAGCTCTTTATTAGTCCATGTACCGCCAATAAGATGTCCTTCAGCATCCATAATACCAGCATCCATTAGGTCTTGTCCTAATAAGGCATGAAGCGCTTTGGTAGAAGCCATAATACCTTCTAAATCAATTGTAGCTCCACGGTCGGTATGACAAGTATTACAAGCTCCAAATTCAACCGTATCATCGCCTTTACGAAGCCCCATTGCGTGGCCTCCCAAGTATTCGCCATAATTTCCTGTTGAAGCAATAAACGACATGTGACAACTTTTACAGCTATGATGCCCTTTGGTTCCAGATGGAGCAGTTGGATCTGTTGTTCCTACATATCCACCAACACCACCAAAAATAGCGCCTTGCGCTCCATAATGTGGTCCCCAATGAGCAGCTGCACCAGCAGAAATTTCTAAGGTTCCATCAACTGTTGGATCTGGTTGTGTATCACCTCTGTGGCGTGGCTGGTGACATTTAATACATGTATTACTCATGCCATTTGGATCACTATATTGACTTGTAGCATCTACCTCTAAGCCTGTAAACACATCATTCTCATTTAAATACATATCAACCGCTTTGGTATAATGCATTTTATAATCATCTGTTGTATAGGTTTTATGTATTTGGTGACAGGTACCACAACTCATCGGAGTAGCTTCCGGATGTGAACCTCCTGAATTATTATCATTAGCAACGGCAGTTAAAAAACCTTCATTTGAATGACACATTGAACATGAACCTCCTGCATAATTAGCATAACCAACATGACTTGGGCCATCAACAAAGTGCGTTGAATGCTCAAACTGAGTTTGTTTCAAAAACAAATCACTTTCATCGTTATGACACTCCATACATGTAGAGTTACCATTAGCCCCATCGGTGCCATTGGTGCCATCAATACCATCTTTTCCATCTTTTCCAGCCTCACCTTGTGGACCTTCTTTAGTACAGCTCATGGTTGCTGTGGCTAATACCACAAGTACCAGATAAAAAAATTGTTTCAGCTCTTTCATACTATTTGAATTATTGTTAACCTCTATTTAATTTCAGCGTTAACAATTTTAAACATTTTTTTAATAAGTAGCACGGTGTAAATAATACGAACCCCCATTGACAAAAATCAACACAAACTCACTAACCTACTGTTAACGTAGAACTTAATACTGCTGATTTAATGTAGATTTAATTCCTTATTTATAATCATTACAACTAACAATACTCCCTTATGCACTAATTACTAACCTATTACACCACAGTTTAACCAACATTAACATTAGCTAAACAAAACAAACAGACTAACTGATTGACTAATAAGAATAATCATCAAGGAACAAAAAAGACCATCTACCTAGTACACCCATTAAGCCCAACATGATAAAAAGTTATCATAACTATTAAATTATTTGAATAAAATTGCATTTTACAGCTACGGTATTAAATAATGAAACTCAACACGATACCAAACTAAGTTTACATCCCTAATAAAACATTAACCTACAAATATTTCGAATCATTTGTTACAACCAATAAATCAAGCTATATTCATTGTAGCAAACAAGTAATTTATTACCACATGACTCACACATCAAACCATCTAAATGGTTGCCATGATTGCAATATGAAGTTTAACGGCTTTGATACGCTCAGTGAGTTACAACTCAACACTTTTAAAGATTCGCATTGTAAAGTTGAGTACCGTAAAGGAGAAACAATAATCAAACAAGGTGCGCGCTGTAGTAATTTGGTTTGTATAAAATCAGGCTATGTAAAAATGCACGTTGAAGGGCTTGGAGGAAAGAGTGTTATTGTTAAGGTACTAAAGCCAGGCGATTTTATAATTAGCCCCGGTATTTTTGATGATAATAAGAATCATTTTTCAGCCTCTGCAATAACGGATGTGAACACATGCCTAATTAGTATTGAAGCCTTTAGGAAAGTATTTCACGACAATGATAATTTTGCTGAAAGTGTATTGAAGCACAATCACCAATTAATGCAAACGCTGTATCATCAATTAATTAATTTATCGCACAAAAAGATGACTGGGCGGGTTGCTGACACCTTGCTTTACTTATCTAAAGAAGTGTATGAATCAAATACTTTCTACACAACACTCTCTCGTCAGGATATGGCTGATCTTTCCAGCGTCTCAAAGGAAAGCCTGATACGAATTTTAAAGGACTTCAAAGACAGTGGCATTGTTGTTGTTGAAGGCAATCAGTTTAAAATACAAGCTCTAAATACTTTGCAAAACATTAGCAAAGTAGGCTAACTAATGAAGCTCTTAAGAAAGTTAATATTTTCAAACATTTGGATTTCTCTGTCTGCAGTCTCAGTAGCTTGGATTCAAGCCTATTTGTTTGAATATAAACTTAGAGCTAACCTTATTGCGCTAATTTTCCTGGGGACTTATACAATTTACAACTACATTTACCTTGCAAGTTCACTTATCCATTCTAAGAGAATGAATCAAGATCATTTGCAATGGCTAAAGAGATATAAAACAGGACTTATCATTAGTTCAAGCCTTTCATTATTTGTATGTTTGTATCTTTTCATTGGGCTAAACATTATTCAAAAAACACTATTATTTATAGCAGGGCTATTGTCCCTTCTTTATGTTTTTCCAAATAAAACGAAACATGGGCTAAGGTGGATTCCTTACTTAAAAACACCAAGCATTTTAATTACTTGGCTGGTTGTAACCACTATTTTACCACAAATTGAATCTCAATTTTCACAAGTTGAGGCAAATACAATTTACTTTGCCATTCCATTCCTCCTCGCATGGATACTAATATTCGATCTCAGGGATTATTCTAAAGATTTAGCATCCATTAAAACATGGCCACAAAAATTGGGATTTAGCACTACCAAATTCATTTCGCTAGCTTTTATTGTCCTAGCCTTTATTTTGCTTATTCTAAACCTAAACAACAACTTACATCAACTTATTTCATTTGCTATTTTATGTCTGTACATTTTGGCTATTATTCGACTCAAATATATACCATATCATAACTACGCTATCATCTTTGATGGTTTACCAATACTTTGGGGATTTTCTCTCTTGCTACTCGAGTTTCTACAATAAAAAAAGCTGACTTAGAAGCCAGCTTAATTCTAATCTCTCAGCAAATACCTTTATTTAACCCTAATTATTTACCAAAATGATAATATAGTGTATTGCGACAAAGTTTTACCAACAATTTTGATACTCAAAATTGGGTGCAACTAAGTCGGGGTTAATCCGCATTAAATCTTATGTGCTTAACTAATGTGATGAATAATGCGGATTAATTTCAAATTCCAGTTCTTGCGTTTCAACAGAGTTACCTCCTACAAAAACCTTGAATTTACCAGGCTCAACTACGTATTGCCCATTAGGCATATAGTAACCAAGTTCTTTCTGGGTCAAGCTAAAGTGTAGCTCTTTACTTTCACCAACTGCCAGTTCAATCTTTTCAAAACCCTTAAGTTCTTTTACAGGACGAGCATATTTAGCTGCAAGGTCCTGAATATATAACTGAACGACTTCTTTACCATCTACACTTCCATTATTAGAAATTGTTACTGAGCACATCAACTCGTCATTCACCGACATGCTACTTTTATCCAATTTAAAATCAGAATAATGAAAATTGGTATAACTCAAACCATAACCAAATGGATACAAGGGCGTATTTGGCGAATCGGTATAACACGACCACAAAGCCTGTCCGGGCTGCTCTGCTGTTGGCCGACCAGTACTTTTATAATTGTAATAAATTGGCACCTGACCAACATTACGTGGAAAAGTCATTGGCAACTTACCCGATGGATTATAGCGACCAAACAAAACATCAGCAATAGCGTGTCCAGCCTCAGTTCCTCCATGCCAAGCTTCTACAATAGCTTGAGCCTTTACAGCAACATCAGGAATTGCCAAAGGACGACCATTCATTAGCACCACTACAATATTCTTATTCACGGCATAAACTGCATCAAATAATTCTTTCTGAAGGCCACGCAAACCAATATCGGTCTGACTACGCCCTTCTCCAGATTGAAAACAATCTTCACCTATTGCCAATAAAACAAGATCTGATTTTTTTGCTGCCTTAACTGCTGCTTTAAATCCAGAGCGGTCTGTTTCATTAAAGGTCATGAAATCAGGAAAGGTGCGTTTACCAATAGACAAATCGCAGCCCTTGGCATAATTAACCTTCACCGAAGGGGCGACACTTGCCTCAACTCCTTCAAGCAAAGAAACAGCAGTGTTTGCAACAGCCTGTGCACGCCAATTTCCCAATGGCGAATCCTTATCGTCGGCTAATGGCCCAATTACAGCAATGGATTTAACCTTATCCGATATTGGTAAAACAGCCTCATCATTCTTAAGCAAAACAATGGATTCGCGTGCTACCTTTCTTGAAGCCTCACGATGCTCTTCCGTGTAGATAGAATTTTTCTCACGTTCTACATCCGAATATTTGTAAGGATCGTCGAATAGACCAAGACGATATTTAATTCTTAAAATACGACGGACAGCATCATCAATCAACTTCTCATCAACCTTACCCTCTTCAACCAATTCTTGCAAATGAGTGATATAAGCCAAGGCCTCCATATCCATATCACAACCACCTTGAATGGCACGTAATGCGGACTCCTTCAAATCTGCCGCAGCACCATGTTCCATCATCTCACCAATACTATTCCAATCTGAGACAACAAAACCATCAAATCCCCATTCTCCTTTCAATAGATCGCGCATTAAAGCATCACTTGCAGTACATGGTTCTCCATCGATGGTATTGAAAGCATTCATAAAGGTTGCAACACCAGCTTCAGTGGAAGCTTTGAAAGTTGGCAACACTAAATTATATAGAGATTCACGACTTAGATCAACAGCGTTATAATCACGTCCAGCTTCAGAAAAACCATAACCTGCAAAATGCTTCGCACAAGCAGCAATGGTTGCAACGTCATCTAAATTATCTCCCTGGAAACCATTAATACGAGCCACAGAAATAATAGATGCCAGGTACGGATCTTCTCCTGCGCCTTCCATCACTCTTCCCCATCTGGCATCACGACCAACATCAACCATTGGTCCAAATGTCCAGTGCAATCCTTGAGCAGATGCCTCTTTCGCCGCAATTGATGCCGAAAGCTTAGCCAATTCAGGATCCCATGCAGCTGCTTCCGCTAAAGGAATTGGAAACATTGTTTTTTGACCATGAATAACATCGTAACCAAATATCATTGGTATGCCCAAACGGCTATTCTCAACAGCAAGCTTTTGCGCTTCGCGAGTTGCCTCGGCTCCAATCACATTTAACATGGAGCCAACTTTACCTGCTTTTATATTCTCAAATAATTCCTGAGTGTTATCTGCCTTTGGTGCAGGCCCAGTCATTTCCCATCGACTGGTATGTTGATTTAACTGCCCGATTTTTTCATCGAGCGTCATTTTACTCAATAGATCTTCAATAAAACGATCCTCTTCTGAATTCTGATTTCCTCCAGAAGAGCAGCCCGAAAGGGCAACTAATGCGAAAACTGTTAATACAATAAAATACTTCATAAGGTTTATTTAAAGTTTATGGTATTAAAAAAACAAAAAGACTGCCACAAAATGGCAGTCTTTCATAAAAAAACTTAAATATTTTAATTGTAACCTGGGTTTTGATCCTCAACAGAAATCCCTGGGTTCAAATCAATTTCTCTCTTAGGAATAGGATAAACTTCATTCTTGCCTGATACAAAGCCTCTTGAACTAAGCTCAGCAGAAGCATCACCCCATCGAACTAGATCCCAGAATCGATGTCCCTCAAATGCCAATTCTAAAGAACGCTCCTTTTTAATAACAGCAAACAAAGCATCGCCAGTAAGATTCTCCCAAGCACTATGATCGGTAAAACCAGCACGACGGCGTACTTCTCTGATTAAAGGTACAGCTTGTGCATCTTTACCATCTCTGTTATAAGCTTCGGCTGCCATTAATAACACATCAGCCAAACGAATAAGTTTGAAAGGCGTATTCCAGTTAACTTCATTAACAGGACCCGCTGTTTCCGACGGTATTGTTGAATACTTCAAACGAATATAATCTTCATAGGCTTCCCAATTATTGTTCCCTGATTTATCCACATCTCCACCCAGGGCTTTAAAGTCAGCATCTGAAATAGTTGAAGCCTCATATCTTTCAGTTCCGGCTTCATTTCTGATTAAATCACCAAACTTTTCAGTAGGAACATTAAATCCCCAACCATTTACATATCCGATAACATCAAGGTTATTAAATGAACCATCGCCGCGAGGCCCCATTAATTGAACCACAAAATTAGATTCAGCAGTACCATCCCATGGTCCGCCCCAGTCGTGCGAATTTTGACTAGAATACAGAACTTCAAAAATGGACTCAGATCCGGCTCTCTCCGCCTTCATCCAAATAGTTCCATAATCTTCGACCAAACTATAATCATCATCAATAACATCTTGAAAAGCTGCATGTGCCAAGGCATACTCTTGTTTATATAAATGCATCTTGCCAAGTAAAGCACGCGCAGCACCTTTTGAAATTCTAAATTCAAAGCCTGAACCTAAATCTTCTTTTAAGGGCAATTGAGTAATTGCTTCCGTTAAGTCTTTTGCAATTTGATTATAAATGGTTGTTTTATCCGTTCTAGGCCAATCCACTTGTAGAGATGTTGGATTCGCTGTATAAAAAGGGACTTCACCCCACATTGTAACTAACTCAAAATACGCATAAGCTCTAAAAAATTTCGCTTCTCCCGAAACTTGGTCATAATTTGCTAAATCAGGTGAAATAATAGCTAAAATGCCATTTGATGAATTTACAATACGGTAAAATGAATGCCACACATCCATTAATGCCGGATTATCATACTCATGTGTAAAGTTATTTAACTGTTGTAATTTAGGTTGGTCTGAAGAAGAACCTCCTCCAGCATTTACATCATCACCAGGTAAAACTTTAGCGAAAAAGATACTTGACCAATCACCGTAGTTATTATAACCTACCTGTAGAAAATCATATACACCAATAATGGCGGATTCAGCTTCCTCTTCTGTTGTTAAATAATCATCACTTGAAAACTTCCCTACTGGGTCTTTATCTAATACAGAATCAGAACATGCAGCACCAATCAGTATTAGAAACAACACAAATATATTATATCTTAAATTTTTCATTGTTCTCTGATTTTGAATTAGAAATTAACGGACAAACCGAACATAAACTTCTTAGTTGTAGGATAAAGCCCTTTGTCAATACCTTGGCGATTGTCATCACCTGAACCAGCTTCGGGATCCATACCTTTATACTTAGTGAATGTAAAATAATCATCCAAAGAAATAAAAGCGCGAACTCTACTTAAACCAATTGAAGAAACTAGATTTGTAGGAATCGTGTAGCCTAACTGTAGCTGTTTGATACGCATATACGATGCATCCTGAACCACTAAATCACTTCTATACAAATAATCACTTTCATTATTTGGTTTTGGCATTGATGCACCTGTATTTCCTGGAGTCCATCTATCATCAAAGAAAAACTTAGGTTTATTGGTCATTTTACGATCAGTACGGAACCAAGCCATAAATACATCATTTCCTGACATACCTTGCATGAACATACTGAAATCAAAGTTTTTATACTCTAAATTAATAGTAGCACCATATAATAGATCAGGGTGTGGATCACCAATATAGGTTTGGTCAGCTGCAGTAATTTCGCCATCACCACTCACATCAACCACATTAGGCTCACCTGTTTCTGGGTTAATGCCATTAGTCTTATAGCCTTTAAAATACCAAATCGGTTGTCCCTGTTCAAACCAAGTCATATCATATCCACGAACATTTGCTCCCGGTTGTGGTGTATCGTCTAATACTTGTGTTACTTCATTTTTAAGTGTACTCAAATTCAAATTAACAGAATACTTTAAACCAAATGAAGTTGTATTGCGCCATCCCATTTCAAATTCAAAACCAGAGTTTTCAACCGTACCTAAGTTGGCTGATGGGCTATTATAGTTACCATAACTACCTGGTAAAGTAAGTGTTTTAATTAAACCTTCTGTACTTTTCTTATAATAGTCCATTGAAAAACTAAAACGACTGGCAAAAGCTCTTAAATCAACACCAACGTTTGTTTGATCAGATTTTTCCCATAACAAATCTGGATTAATTGGGCTGTCAACTCTTGAACCTTGAGCCAAAGTTTCATCCTCATTAGGGTACATTATCCCTTCTGAAGTCCAAAATTCACGATCGGCAAATGGAATAACATTAGCGATACTACCATTTTCACCCCAACTGGCTCTAAGCTTCAAATAATCTATAGCATCAACTCCCCAGAAATCTTCCTGTGAAATAACCCATCCACCAGATATGGCAGCAAATGAATTCCAACGATTATCCTTTGGTAATACACTGGCTCCATCCCTTCTTAAAGAAGCCTCCACCATGTATTTGGCTTTATAGTTATAACTCAATCGTCCAAAATATGATACTAGTGAAGATTCTTCTAATGTTCCACCAACACGGTTAGTTGTCTTTTCAACCGAAAAATCATGGTAAGCATATTGCGATCCTTCCTTTGGCATTTGTGACTTCAGGTAATAGTTAGGGTGCGTATAATCTTCAAAAGACATACCAATCAATCCCGTGAAATCATGATCCCCAAATTTCTTATTATAAGACGCAAAGTTTTCCCAAAGTGCCTTATAATACTTGTCTGACCAATCTTCAACAATGTTAGTATTATTCGAACGTTCTGATGAAAAATAATATTTTGGTGACCAAGCTTTCTGAGTCACATAAGTCAATTCTAAACCAATACGAGAAGTGATACTTAAACCTTTTAACGGTTTTAAAGTTCCATAGAAAGAAGCTAGTAACTTATCTGTTATCTGCTTATCGTGGGTATTTTCCATAAAGGCAACAGGATTGGCAGTTTCACCAGTTACAAAACGATTAAGTCCATAGTACTGCCCACTTCCATTTTGAAGTGGAGTATTACCACCAGCATAAATCGCATCAATTCTACTCATATCCGACTCAATAATCGGCGTATAAGGATCCATCAACAAAGCACTATTTACGATTGAACGATACTCATCATCCTCAGGTAACACATTGCGACTTGAGTGAGAAAAGTTAAGATTATTACCAACTTCCAACCATGGCTTCATTTCGCTTTTAGTATTTATACGGAATGTATAACGTTCAAAACGTGCATCTTCACCACCAATTGCTCCATCTTGTCTCAAAAAAGAACCCGACATTAGATAAGTTGATTTCTCAGAACCTCCCGAAAAACTTAAGCTATGACGCTGCATTGGAGCTGCTGTACTAATAGCATCTAACCAGTCAGTATCATAATTCTCGCCAGCCGGAGGAGTTACAGTTTCTCCTGCCTCAGACATAAATTGTGAATACTCTGCTGCATTCATCATTTCAGCATTTGTTGAAAGGTTCTGAATACCGTACTGAAAATTATAACTTACTTGTGTTGTTCCCTTTTTACCACTTTTAGTCGTTATCATTACAACACCATTGGCACCTTCAGTACCGTAAATAGCAGCAGATGCAGCATCCTTAAGTACTTCCATCGATTCAATATCGTTCGGATCAAGGTCATCAATACCGCCCGTTTTCATACCATCAACAATGTAGAGTGGGTTACTGCTTCCATTGGATCCTGTACCACGAATACGAATCTTAACACCTGCACCAGGTGCTCCCGATGTTGGCATAACAGCCACACCAGCAGTTCGCCCCTGCAATGCACTTTCAACACGTCCGTTGGATACTTTTTCTAACTCTTCGCCTTTAACCGATCCGATAGCTGCTGTTACAACGCTTTTTCGTTGCACGCCATAACCTACTACTACCACCTCATCCATGTCAATGGCTTCCTCTTCTAAAGTGATATTAAAAGTTGTTTGGTCACCAACCAAAACTTCCTGTTCATTGTAACCAACAAAACTAAAAATTAGAGTATTCTCAGGTGACACCTCCAAAGAAAATTGACCATCTACATCCGTGATGGTTCCCTGGGTTGTGCCTTTAATGGCGATGGTTACACCTGGTAAAGAGATTCCACTTGCATCGTTTACCGTACCCGATATCATTTTAGATTGGGCACTTACTTGTGAAATATTAAAAATAGCTAGCAATAAAATAATTGCTGATTTAAACAGCCAATGGCCGTTAGTCTTTTTGTCGCGCACACATAGAAAATGCTGCGTCTTAAGTCTAGACTTTTTCATAAAATTTGCAAACTTTAATTAATTCAATTCCATTTAATTATTGGGTATTAACTCCTAAGAATCCGGCAATAGAGTCCAATTTATTTTCCGAATTCTTTCGTTTTCCGTCTCGATAAATTATGTCATAAGCACAACTTGTTTTAATTAATATTTTGGTTCAGCTAAATATTCTTTTTAAAATTTCAGAATACAATCCTCGCAAATAAAAGGAAGCTTATCGCTACGAATAATTTCAATTCAGATCGATTGAATATTTATCCTTTGGCGTGTGGATTATCTTCTATACCAATGTTAAAGATGTTACTAACAAATAAACACTATTTAACAAAGCACTTAATCCCGTAGTAATTAAAAAGTGGATACAAAAGAGCACATCTCATTTAATATACGCTAGTTTAAAGCATATTAAAGACATTTCTCTTCTTAAAAAAAGTAGATGCGATAAGTTGAAATGGTGGTAAAAATCTATTCAGAAAATAGATCAATGCTATAATTACAGAGGCGCATGACATTTGCAGCCTCATTATTATAAACTTTTTCATAACTTTGCAAAACTTTGATTATTTCAATTCCTTTAATTATTGGGGTTGATTCCTAAGAATCCGGTAATAGAGTCCAATTTATTTTCCGGATTCTTTCGTTTCCTTTCGATTATTTCATCTCATAGGCACATATATTTTTCTGGGTTTATTTCACTTATTTCTTTAATACAATTAAGCTATTACATCTCAACTATAACTTTATATTCTCCTTGCTCCATTAAAGGAATTAACTGGCCGTCAATCACTTTTCCGTCAACCATAATTTTCTTCACACCTTTCTGATTGCCATTCGGATTTTTAACTTCGATATTGTAAGTAGTACCTCTAAAAATGCGTTTAAAATTATACCCTTTCCAATCCGAAGGAATACAAGGATCGATTAACAAACCATCGTACTGAGGTTGAATACCTAATATATATTGAACCAAGGTGTAGAAATTCCACGAAGCCGTTCCTGTTAACCAACTATTCTTACCTTCTCCTGGCTTAAAGGCATCTTTACCTGCGATCATCTGACAGTATACATATGGCTCAACCTTGTGCAACTCACTAATATCTTCAAGATAAGCAGGACATATTTTACGGAAATATTCCCAGGCTTGATTTCCTCTACCTAAAATAGTTTCACCAATAATCACCCAAGGATTATTATGGCAGAAAATACCTGCATTCTCCTTATAACCTGCCGGGTAAGTTGATATCTCGCCATACTCAATGTAATATTTGGTAAAAGCGGGATTATTTAACACAATACCATAAGGTGAATCCAAGCGCTCTTTCACACTGTTTAATGCCTTTTCTACCATACCATCCTCGAGACCTACCTCAGCCATGGCACACCATCCTTGCGATTCA
This sequence comes from Carboxylicivirga fragile, assembly GCF_050589805.1. Taxonomy (NCBI): domain Bacteria; kingdom Pseudomonadati; phylum Bacteroidota; class Bacteroidia; order Marinilabiliales; family Marinilabiliaceae; genus Carboxylicivirga; species Carboxylicivirga fragile. The sequence goes on from NZ_JBNGOY010000016.1 coordinate 38,841, forward strand.
ATAAAGATTTTTCCTTCTTCGTTTTCATCCGAACCTACTTTATTGCCATAGTAATCGTATGCTCGTAGATACCAATCTCCATCCCAACCATGTTGCTTAATGGCTTCAACCATTACATCAATATGAACCTGTGCGTTTGCTCCCTCTTCGCTTTTATCAATTCGCTGACAAAGTTTCACAAACTCTTTACCATACACCACAAACAAACCAGCTATCATCAATGATTCAGCGGTACGTCCTTTTTTATTTCCTGTTGTTTGGAAAGATTCATTTGGATCGGTTGAGAAACAATTAAGATTTAAGCAATCGTTCCAATCGGCACGACCAATAAGCGGCAAGTTATGTGGGCCTAAATTATTAACCACATGATAAAATGACACTTTCAAGTGATGAAACAATGATTGCGCTTTAGTTTCATCGTTATCAAACGGCACCTGTTCATCAAGAATAGAAAAATCACCTGTTTCTTTAATATATGTGGTGACCGATAGAATCAACCACAATGGATCATCGTTAAAATCTCCACCTAGGGCATGATTTCCTTTTTTCGTTAATGGTTGATATTGGTGATAACAACCTCCATCTTCAAATTGTGTAGCAGCAATGTCCAGAATTCGTTCTCTTGCTTTTTCAGGCACCTGATGCACAAATCCAATTAAATCCTGATTAGAATCGCGGAAGCCCATGCCACGCCCTATACCACTTTCGAAGAAGCTAGCACTGCGTGACATATTAAAAGTCACCATGCACTGATACTGATTCCAGATATTAACCATGCGATTTAATGGCTTCTCATCACTATCTAATTGCATGGTATTTAATAAGCCATTCCAATAACTTGAAAGCTCATCAAAAGCTTTTTGTACTTTTTCAGTAGTGTCAAACTGAGCAATCATGTTTTTTGCAATCGTCTTATTGATTACATTTTTCGACTCCCATTTCTCCTCCTTTTTATTTTCAACATAACCAAGGTTGAAAACATATTCAATTTCTTCACCTGGCTGCAATTCAATTTCAAAATAATGCGATGCTATAGGTGACCATCCGTGCGCCTCGCTATTGGTAGCTTTTCCTTCAAGCACTGCTTTGGGATTATTAAATCCATTGTGCATACCAATAAACGATTCTCTATCCGTATCGTAACCCTGAATTTCTTTATTAACTGAGAAGTAAGCATAGTGATCGCGACGCTCCTTATACTCTGTTTTGTGATAGATGGCTGATCCTTCTACTTCAACCTCTCCTGTTGAGAAGTTACGCTGAAAATTGGTCATATCATCTTCAGCATTCCACAAGCACCACTCAAGAAACGAAAATAGCTTTATCTTTTTGACAGCATCAGTATTATTCTTCAGTTTAAGCAAATGAACCTCTCCTAAATAATCGAGCGGTATAAAACAAAGCAAATCAGAACTTAAACCATTCTTTTCACTCACAAACCGGGTATAACCCAAACCGTGATGACACTCGTATTTATCCAACTTAGTTTGCGTAGGCTTGAAACCTGGATTCCAAACAGCATCACCTTCTTTAATATAATAATAACGACCACCATTATCCATTGGCACATTATTGTAACGATACCTGGTTAAGCGTCGAAACTTAGCATCTTTATAAAAACTATATCCTCCTCCTGTATTTGACACAAGCCCAAAAAAATCTTTATTGCCCAAATAATTAATCCACGGGAAAGGGGTTTCCGGCGTTGTAATCACATACTCCTTCGCTACATCATCAAAAAATCCAAACTTCATCTCTTCTCTTTTAATTCTACTACTATACTTTTTATTTTATCTCTCTTTGCTCATAAATCAGCCTCGTCAAAATCAACAATCAAATCACCCTATTCTTCCAAAGCTCTTCGCTCAAGCAACGTTTTTGTAATGTCATCCAGTTTTGATTGTGTAAGTGGATAAATAGTCATTAATATTGCAGCTAATAATGCTACTAATGCAGGTATCCAACTCATTAACATTTTGATTGCAGGTATTGCGCCCTGTATTGTACTTGAGTCCATACCATCATAATGGTAGGCGGCCATCACAGCACCTATTATTGCAGCAGCAAGTCCTCCACCAAATTTCGTCACAAATGAACCAGCTGAATATATAAGTCCGGTGGCTCTTCTTCCATTTTTATATTCTGAATAATCAGCAGCATCACCAAGCATTGCAAAAAATAGTGTTGGGAAAATAGCTGCACCAAATTCAGATATAATTCCGATGGTAAAAATGGCGCCAATATCCTGTGGACCACAAAACAAAAACAAGGCATTTACACCACCTGAAAATAAAAGGGCATATATAAAAAGCTTACGCTTACCGAATCTTTTACCTAACGGCGCTGTTGCCATTGCACCTAAAATAGAGGCAATCATCAAAGCAATAAGAAAAGAAGCTGCCAATAATTGATTATTAAGATAGGCCGTAAAGTAATACATAACCATACCTTGCTTAATGGAATTATAGATGGTCCATAATAGTCCAACAACTAAAAGAACAAGCCAGGGCTTATTGTTAATTAGATCCGATAAGTCACGTTTAAGGTTTGCCTTTTGAGTTTTAGGTGGCGACACCCTCTCTTTTGTAGAAACAAAAGTCAGAAACATGAATAAAGCTAAGAAAACAGACATCAAATAAATTGAATTACTATATCCTTTTTTCTGATTAATCAAACGTATTTTTTCAACTTCTAGATCCAATTCTCCTTCTACAATAAAACGATAGACCTGATCAGGATTCATTGAAAAACTAATATATGGAGCAGGCTCTTTTTTCTGCTCAACGCTAGGGTTTTGCCACACAAAAGTAGCAAGTCCATCCTTCGTTTTAATATTTGCATTTTCGACAAACTGAGATGATGAAACACTCACTTCGTATCGCGATTCATTTAACTTATCAATCTCAATGGTTGGATTAACATTTCCAAAATATGCAACCAAAAACAATAACGCGCCTTGGACGATCATCCCACCTGCAAAAGCACCAACCATTCTGAAAGATCCCAAACTAGTGCGCTCTTTATTATCGCCAGTCATAACAGCCATTAAGGCACCGTATGGAATATTGTTTGCTGTATAAATTAAAGTAAAAAGAATGTAGGTTGTATAAGCATAAATAATTTTACCTGTCATTCCAAGATTAGGGCTCGTAAACAACAAAGATAAAATTCCTGCTAATGGCAATGCTGTCCACAATATCCATGGTCTAAACTTCCCATATTTCGATTTAGTGCGATCACCTATTATTCCCATGGCAACATCACTAATTCCATCACTAAAGCGTGCAACTAATAACAATAAACCTGCCGCTGCCGCTGTTATACCAAACACATCAGTATAAAAGAACAATAAAAAGGTTGACACACCTCGCCAAGCTATATTAGCAGCACCATCACCTAGTCCATACCCTATCTTTTCCCAAATCGAGACTTTATTCTTGAGATCTACATTCATTCTTTTACACTATAAAGTTTAATAATTCTTTGCGCGTTCTTTCGTAAATATCACGACTAAACATATACAAGCGTGCTGGCTTATGGGAAACATCCTTTTGCTTTTCATCAAGTGGCACCATATACTTCATTCGTGCAACCTTCTTCCTGAAATTTCGCTTATCAAAAGTGGTGTCCAATATTATTTCATACACTTTCTGTAATTGAGAAAGCGTAAATTTCTCTGGTAACAACTCAAACGCAATTGGTTCATGAAGCAATTTACTTCTCATTGCTTTTAAAGCCTCTTGTAAAATAAGGTTATGATCAAACGCCAATTCAGCAACCTCAGCCACTGGCACCCACATCACATTTCGACCTTTCCATTCGAGTGTTACCTTTGGGGTTGCCAGCAATGCAAAAAAACCAACCGAGACAATTCGTTGTTCTGGATTGCGCTTATCACTAATTAACCATTGACGATCATTTTCTTTATTTAAACGATCAGGGTGTGCGAATGTCTTGAACTGCTCAAGATAAACGTCTTTTAAACCTGTTAAATCAAATAAAATGCGCTGAGCAGCTGCATCCATTGTCTCATCTTCATAAACATGATTACCTGTTAAAGTCATGTCAGAAAAAATTAACCCCTGCTCCATATTTTCTAACACACGATCAACCAAAAGCACATTCAGCTTATCGAAATCAAATCCGAACACAACGCAATCAACAGACAAATACTTTATTAGATCCTTATTCATTTAACACTGGCATTACAATCCATTACATAGTGTACATTTTACACTTAAAAATTCAGTGGCAATATATAACACATTTTTACATTTGACAAGATTTATTAAATCAAATGCTTACGCATATAAAAATTACTTAGTGTCTATATTACACCTTAGAGCCTATAGCAACTTAAATAGAGCTTTTTTTTATTAGCACTTCACTCAACCTTATTTATAACCAATCTACATAATATGATATTACTAATTTGGGATACTATGCAAATACAACACTCTCAAATTATAAAATCAATTCAAGGGATTCATACTTTTTAACTAATTAAAGCACACAAATGCTATTAATATTTCGGCAAACAACTGATATTGAACAATGCTACAATTTACTTGTTAAGAGAAGTGTTAACGGTAGATTTCTAAAAGAATGTTAAACATTACAGAAAAAAATCGTTAATGTAAATATTTCTATATATTTACGACATAATATAGAAGTTCTGCTTATGATTTGTCCACATATACAGTACATATACGACAAAACCATAAGCAAACATAAATTGTATTTAACATTAAATAATACGTTCAAATTATGAAAGTAACAGTTGTAGGAGCCGGAAATGTTGGAGCCACTTGTGCAGATGTATTGGCATACCGAGAGATTGCCAATGAGGTTGTTTTAGTTGATATAAAAGAAGGAGTTGCTGAAGGAAAAGCACTTGATATATGGCAAAAAGCCCCAATAAACCTATATGACACAAGAACTGTTGGCGTAACGAATGATTACACAAAAACAGCTGGTTCTGATGTTGTTGTAATTACATCTGGTCTTCCGCGCAAACCGGGAATGACTCGCGATGATTTAATTCAAACCAACGCTGGCATCGTTAAAATTGTTACAGAACAAGTTATTGAACATTCGCCTGAAGCTATTATTATTGTTGTTTCAAATCCATTGGATGTAATGACTTACCAGGCTCACTTATCTTCAAAATTGCCAAGAACAAAAGTTATGGGTATGGCAGGTATTCTGGACACAGCACGTTACCGCGCCTTTTTAGCCGAAGCTTTAAATGTATCTCCGAAAGATATTCAAGCAGTATTGATGGGCGGCCATGGTGATACAATGGTTCCACTTCCTAGATATACAACTGTTGGTGGTATACCAGTAACTGAATTAATTGACGAAGAAACATTAGATGCTATTATCGAACGTACTAAGTTTGGTGGAGGAGAATTAGTAAAACTAATGGGTACCTCAGCTTGGTATGCACCTGGTTCTGCAGCTGCTCAGATGGTTGAAGCTATTGTTCGTGATCAAAAACGTGTATTCCCGGTATGTATTAAACTTGACGGTGAGTACGGAATTGATGACTGCTACCTTGGAGTACCAGTAATACTAGGGAAAAACGGTATTGAAAAAGTGATCGAATTAGACTTGAACGAGGACGAAAAAGCCTTGTTACAAAGCAGTAGAACACATGTGAAAGAAGTTATGGCAGTTCTTGAGAACTTGAAATAAAAAACCTTTCACCATATACAATATAAACCCGTCTTAAAAGGACGGGTTTTTTTGTGTGCGATTTTGAACACGCTTTTGTTCTGATATCGGTCATTTTAAAATAAGCCTTCACCCACCAACCCACCTCAACCAACTACATATCTTACACTTACAAAGCATGGCACAAAGTATGATATACTCCTAGCAATAAAACAAATGGAGGATATAGTGATGAAAACACAAATTAACCACAGCCACAAGAACACAACAATTAATTACCTATTTTTTGGAATTACTGTTAGCATTTTTACTTTGAGCATTTACTTTTCATTTAATCAAAGTAGCCCGATCCTTAAATCTGCCGATGTTTCAGCATTAATGAATAAACAAACTTACCAACCAGTATTGGAGCATGTAACGGAATTAGCACCCATAGACCTTAAAGAACTTTTGGTGGAGAATGTAGAAGCCCCAATAACAATAGAAAGCTGGATGACAAAACCGCTTGATAATTCATACACTGCTACAAACATTGAATACTTTAACACACCTGTTGAAGAGCCGGCTTTAGAACTTCAAACATGGATGGTTTCGCTTAGCGAATGGTCGGTTATCGAAACCAATAGTACTTTCACCGAAGAAAGTATCCCACTTGAAAATTGGATGTTTAACACAAATGCCTGGCCAACGATGCAACTAGAGCAATTGCTTAGCACTGATTATGCCGAGGAGCACATTGCCATTGAGCCTTGGATGTTATCATTGGATTCTTGGAATATCATCGACGCAAATTTTGTTGAAGAGGACATTCCTTTGGAAAGTTGGATGGTTAACATTAACGAATGGGAAGTATTAAACGACCATACACTAGCAAAACAATAACTTAACTCATTACTATATACTCATAAAAGGTCGCTCAAGGCGACCTTTTTTAATATACATCATTTCGCCTCTTTCTTCTTTAAAGAATCATCTTCCGCCACACTTTCAACAACTACTTCTTGTTTCAAAGCAAATCGTTTATAATACGACATTATTAATGCTGTAAGTGGCAATGCCAATAACATACCTAAAAGTCCCATTAAGCTACCCCATATCGACAATGAAAGTAAAACAATAGCAGGGTTCATCCCATAAGCTTTCCCTAATATTCGCGGTGTTAATATGGTTTCCTGAATAAGCTGTACAATAGCAATCACAATAATCACCATTAAAGCGACATGCCAGAAACTTTGCTGTGTTTCCATTGCCTTAAGCAGTGCTAGTAGCAAGGCAGGAATGATTCCAACAATTTGCAGGTAAGGAATTATATTTAACGCCCCAATAAAAAGTCCCATAATTATCGCCATTGGCAAACCTATAATTTTAAAGCCGATTGCCAGTAATATTCCAACAATCAAAGCAATCAAACCTTGTGATCTGAAATACAAATCCATTGCTCCAGCCAAATCATCAACCACACCTACACTAACTTCCTGGTATTGTTTGGGTATTAACTGAAACCAAAACTCTCCCATCTTTTTAAAATCAAGAAGAATAAAGATGGTGTAAAGTACAATTACCAAAAGACCAATAAACCAAGCCAATATTTGCATGGAACCCGAAAACAAATTCCAGAAACCGGGCATAATCTTTTTAGTAGCCTGTGAAATATTATCCAAATTTAAATAAGATACCAAATCAGCTTCTCTGATCATCTCCCTTAAACTCTTATCCATTTCAAACGGCAGTACATTTTGTACATTAACCGATTGCAAGTATTGTTTTATTAGGCTTCCCATTTTATTCATTTCTTGAATAAAGGCTGGCACCAGATAAACTATTACCAGAGAAATAAGCGACATTACAATTGCAACTGCGAGAATTACCGAAACTCCCCTATACTTAACTCTTAATTTTGTTTGAATAAAATTCACAAACGGATCTAAGAGATAAGCAATAAAAAGAGCGATAACAAAGGGACCTAGCACATGTTTAAGATGGTTTACTGCATATAAAACACCAACTATCAATAGTGTTGCAATTACCATACGTACAACTCGGTCGAATGTATATGGACGATGTAAATTTGATTGCATAAATAAAGAATTGAGGCCAGCACAATAAACAATGTACTTTAAACCTAAATGCAAAATAAAAAAACCTTACGCACGTTTTATTATATTAATGAATCTTTTTTCATTTTAATACGTTACATCATTGTTAATAAATGTGAAAAAAAATGGAATAAATGTGAAAATATGTATTGCTTTTTCCTGCATATTTTATTATTTTGCAGATAGGATCAAAAAAGGTACTTTGTAGTCTGGTATCAAAAATTGTTTTCGACCAAGAGCATTATCTAAACCACGTGGCATTACCTATTGGCTAATAACTCATTAGCCAATACAAAATTTAAATACAAGCAAAACATGAAGAACGTTTTAAAGACCATACTAATAGCAATAAGCATCACATGCTTATGGTCTTGCGAACGCGAATTCACATATAGAGGCGGCGAAGAAGGATTGTATTTCTCGATGGACACAGTAATGTTCGATACAATTTTTACTTCCATTGGATCCACTACTCAAAACTTTAAAGTCTATAATCCATACGATGAAGATTTATTAATTAAATCTATTGAACTGGCAGGTGGAGAAAGTACAGGGTTTCGAATTAATGTCAATGGCTATTCGGAGAACGCCTTAACTGACGTACAGATAGGGGCTAGAGATAGTTTATTCATTTTTGTTGAAATTACCATTGATCCAATGGGAAGTAACAAGCCATTTGTTGTAAATGACTCTATCATTTTTCAAACAAGTAAACACTTACAGTCGGTTAAACTAGTTGCGTACGGGCAAGACGTAGTGCTGATGCGACAAGAATGGCTAAAAACTCAAACCTTAACAAAAGATAAACCTTATCTAATCTATGACTATGTTGTTGTAGATTCGGCTGAGACCGTATCGATTGATCCTGGCGCAAGGCTTTACTTTTATAAGGATGCTAGTTTACTTGTACTAGGTACGTTAGAGGTTAATGGCACAAAGGAGGAACCCGTTCTCTTTACCGGTCATCGCCAGGAAGAATGGTACGAGGATAAACCAGGACAATGGGGCTACATTCATCTTTTACCAGAATCAGGAAAAAGCACCTTTAATAATGCCATTATTAAAAATGGTATGATGGGAATACTTGCCGACTCTGTTGGTCTGGATGATAATCCTATTGAAATACACAATACACGCATTGAACACATAAGCTCCTTTGGTTTATTAGCACAAAGCGCATCGCTAAATGTAAGCAATTGTATATTTGGCGACAGTGGCAATAATTCATTGGCTCTAACAGTAGGCGGTTCATACGAATTTAACCATTGTACGTTTGCCAATTACTTTGATTGGACTTTCAGAACAAACCCAAGTATTTTTCTGAATAATTACTTTTTAGACGAAAATGACAACCAACAGATAGTACCACTCAAGAAAGCGAACTTCTACAATTGTATTATCTATGGTAAAAATCGTAATGAATTAGGTTTTGATCTTAAATTTGAAGATAGTGAAATTCCTGAAGCCGATGCGAAGTATTTGTTTGATCATTGCCTAATAAGATTAGTCGAAGACTTTGACACATCTGATGAAACCAAGTACAAAAACATAATCACCGATAAGGATCCTAGTTTCATTGATTACAATGAATACAACTACCAACTAGATACGCTTTCCGCAGCCAAAGACATAGGTAAAATCTCGGTAGGAGAAAGCTTTCCTTTCGACATTCTAAACATTAGTCGCCTCGAAGATGATGGCCCTGATTTGGGAGCCTATGAGCGCGTTGAAAAATCAAAATGATAATAAATAGAACTCGTTTTCTCTTTAATTTATTATTAATCCCCTTCTTACTAAGCTCACAAAACAAGCACGAAAAGGATTATTCCATTCTGTTCTATAATGTCGAAAACCTTTTCGATTGCGACAACGATAGTTTAACCAACGATGACGAATTTACCCCAACTGACTATAAACATTGGACACCTTATCGCTTCTATCAAAAAGTGAATGGTATAAGCAAAGTCATTCTAAGCGCAAATGCTTGGAATCCTCCTCAGATAATTGGCTTATGCGAAATAGAAAATACTTATGCACTCAAACAGCTCATCTACCACAGTGGCTTGAATAACCAATCCTATCGATACATACATTTTGATTCACCCGACAAAAGAGGCATTGACGTAGCTTTATTATACAGAAGTAAATATTTTGCACCAATAGAATCTTATCCGATCAATTGCTCTAACACAGAGTCTTCATATTATACACGTGACATTCTTTATTGCAAAGGGGTAATGTTGCAATCAGACACCTTGCATATTTTTGTCAACCATTGGCCTTCAAAAAGAGGCGGAGAATTAGCCTCGGAGAAGAAAAGAATAGTGGTTGCTGAGCGCATAGCAGAAAAGGTAGATTCCATCTATCACACAGACATAAAAGCTAAAATTATCGTAATGGGAGATTTCAACGCCACTATGAATGCTGAATCGCTTCACTCATTAATTACTCATCAAAACCTATGCTCTATTTTACAGGTAAAATCAATTTCGAATAAGCCAATTGCCGGATCGCATAAATACCAAGGAGAATGGTCGCTAATTGACCACATTCTTATTTCTGAAGGATTAGCGAATAGTCAATCTTTAAAATTTGAACACGAAATAATTCAATTCAACTATTTACTTGAAGAAGATAAGTCGTATAGTGGATTTAAACCGCGTAGAACTTATGCAGGGCCGCGTTACATCGGAGGAGTAAGCGATCATTTACCAGTTATTCTGAAAGTAAAAAAAAGGAAGGGGAACTAATGCCCCCCTATAACCCTTAAAAAACTAACCCTAAAAACAAGTTGGTAAACCGACCTGTTTAATCCTAAATATTTTGTTTTACTTACTTCAATTTGATGCGTCAAATATAAACAATTGTTTTTAGATGCATCAAATTTCGCTTATTAAATTAATTGCTGACGGTACCATTCAAATAAACAAACGGTTGCTGCATGCGAAACATTCATCGATTTGATAGCACCTGGCATTGGCACATAATAACTTGAAACACATTCAGCAAGCATCTCATCCGAAACACCATACTTCTCATTGCCAAGAACCAAAGCTAACTTACTAGGTATACAACAATTATAAATACTTTGAGCCCCTTCAACTGTTTCTAAAGCACATATCTGATAGTCATTAGGCAATTGCTCCTTGAATGAATTACTGTCAGTAAAAATAACCTCAACATGATTTAAAGCCGCTCCAGCTGTTTTTTTCACCTTAGTATCACGCAAATGTTCACCATTTAATACGATTACTTTTTTTGCACCAACATTGGCCGCTAAGCGAATAATACTACCTACGTTTTCTGGTGTCGAAAACGAATCGGCAATCAAAATAGGGCCTACATCAATAGTTTTATCTTTTTGCTTCTCAAAAAAGTATTTAGAATGGGTTTCCATAAATTTACTTTACAGGTTTTAATCCCATTTCAATTCCTGTTTTGAGCATTAGCTGATATGCCTCATCGTGATCATTGGCTATATCGCCCTCTAGAATAGCTTCTTTAATCACAGACTTTAAATCACCAATTTCCTTGCATGGCGAAAGACCAAAAGTCTCCATTATTTCCTCTCCACTCACGGGTGGTTGAAAATTACGAACATGATCCTTCTCTTCAATTTCCTTTAGCTTACGGCGAACCTGTTTAAAGTTACGCATGTATCGCTTCACCTTTTCAGGATTCTTAGATGTTATATCTGCCTCGCAAAGAGTCATTAATTTATCAATATCATCACCTGCTTCGAACAGTAAACGACGAACAGCCGAATCTGTCACAACATCTTCACTCAACACAATTGGACGCATATGAAGTCCCACCATCTTCTGAACAAATTTCATCTTCTCATTCAAAGGTAATTTGATGCGCTTAAATATTTTAGGCACCATCTTCACTCCTATGAAATTATGATTATGAAATGTCCATCCGGTATTTTTATCGTAACGCTTTGTAACTGGTTTTGCAATGTCGTGCAGAATAGCCGACCAGCGTAACCACAAATCATCGGTATTGGGTACAATTCGATCCAACACTTCTAAGGTGTGATAAAAATTATCCTTATGAGCACGACCTTTGACCTTATCAACACCTTTTAAAGCTTGCATCTCTGGAAAGATAATTCCTAACAAACCCGTTTCTTCCAGAAGCTTAAAGCCAATAGATGGTTGATCAGCCATCACAATTTTATTTAACTCATCCGAAATTCGCTCGGCGGAAATAATATCAATTCTATCCTTACTCTTTTTAATACCCTCAAAAGTTGCTTCATCAATTTGAAACTCCAATTGCGTTGCAAAGCGAATGGCACGCATCATCCTTAGCGGGTCATCCGAAAAAGTAATTAAAGGATCCTGAGGTGTACGAATTACTCCATCTTGCATATCCTTAATCCCATCAAAGGGGTCAAGCAAATCACCGTAGGTAGTTCTATTTAAAGATAAGGCCAAAGCATTAATTGAGAAATCGCGTCTATTCTGATCATCTTCAAGCGTTCCATCCTCTACTATTGGCTTTCGCGAGTGGCGTTGATACGACTCTTTACGCGCTCCAACAAACTCAACCTCTAAATCGCGATACTTTAACATGGCAGTACCAAAATTCTTAAAAACTGATAAACGTAATCCACCTAGTTTTTTAGCAACACGCTCTGCCAATTCAATACCACTGCCAATTACAACCACATCAATATCCTTCGATGGGCGGTTTAAAAAAATATCCCGAACGAAACCTCCTATCACAAATGATTGCAAGCTCATATCATCACTCACATCTCGAATAGCATGAAAAACAGGATGTTTCAAATACTTTTCAATATCTTCACTGCCATTTATTGTCATAATGCTGACAAAATTACAATTTTTTATGGCAATTTGGCCTTCAAATACCGATTTGAGTTTTGGCACAAATATTGATATTGACATATCGACATTATTAGATAATTAAATTTAAAACATTATATCATGTTAGAAAAATTAAATAACGATACATTTAAAGCTAAAGTTTTTAACTACACAGATAGTAAAGAGTGGAAATTTGAAGGTGACAAACCTTGTATAATCGATTTTTATGCGGACTGGTGTGGACCGTGTAAAGCTGTGGCTCCAGTGCTTGAAGAACTAGCAACTGAGTACGATGGTAAAATTGACATTTATAAAGTTGATACGGAAGTAGAGCGTGAATTAGCCGGAGCATTTGGTATCCAGAGTATTCCTTCGATACTATTTATTCCCAAAGATGGTCAACCACAAATGGCACAAGGCGCCTTACCAAAAGATACTTTTGAGAAAGCGTTTAAAGACGTATTAAAGGTTGAGAAATAAGCTATAATAAAGTCTAATCAAATTGTATATCATGAAGAAATTAAAATTCCCCTTAATAATTGGACTTGCTCTTATATCAGGCATTGCTTTGAGTTTTGCTAACACCAACAAAACAGACAATGCGATTGATTCAGACGAGAGCCAGGGCAGTGAAGTAATCTATCTGGATAAAACGACTTTTAAAGAAAAAGTATTTGATTACGAAGCAAGTCAAACATGGGATTATAAAGGTGAGGTACCAGCCATTCTTGATTTTTATGCTGATTGGTGTGGCCCATGCAAACAATTGTCTCCGGTTCTAAAACAGTTACAAAAAGAATACGGCGATAAAATTCAGATTTATAAAATCAACACTGATAAGGAAAAAGAACTAGCTGGCACATTTGGCATTCGCAGTTTGCCAACCATTGTATTTGTTCCACTGGATGGCGAACCACAAGCAGCCATGGGATTTCGACCAAAAAACGATATGGAAACAATGATCAAAGAAATTCTTAAAGTAGAAAAGTAAAACCTTACATATAATTACGATTTAAAAGCCGAAGAAAAATTTCTTCGGCTTTTTTGTTGCCCGCATCTAAATTCAATTACCTTTGAAGCCGAATTACAGGGGTGCCTTAAATAACAGGCTGAGATTACACCCATTGAACCTGATGCAGGTAATGCTGTCGCAGGGAAATGAATTCTTCTCCAATAAGGCTCCTCTATTTAATTTTCAGATCGAATGAAGATAAGTGTAAATGGACAGGAGCAAAACATGCCCCCTTCAAGTACAATTTTTGACGTACTAAATCAGATTAAACAAGCAGACACTGGTGGCATTGCCATTGCTATTAATGATATGGTTGTTCCAAAAAGCAAATGGAATAGTGCTCAAATATCTGATGGAGATAAAGTTTTAATAATTAAAGCCAGCCAAGGAGGTTAAATCAATCAACAAGCCATGACAAAAGGAAAGATTTCGCAACAGGGCATAACAACAGGTCCGTTTCCAAGTTCGAAAAAGATATACGAAAATGGAACCATTCATAATATTAAAGTAGCGCATCGAAGTATTGAATTAAGCGACACAAGAACAACTGAGGATGAATTAATTTCAAATCCTCCAATTACTGTTTACGATACCAGTGGTCCGTATACCGATCCATCTTATGTGGTTGATTTGGAGAAAGGGCTTCCTAAAATTCGTCAACAATGGATTGAGGAGCGTGCCGATGTTGAAAAGCTGACAAACTTAAGCTCGGAATATGGCAATCAACGCCTAAATAACAAAGAGCTCGACAAGCTACGTTTCGATCATGTTAACCATACGCCATTACGTGCCATTAAAGGCAATTGCGTAACGCAGTATTATTATGCATGCCAGGGCATTATTACACCTGAAATGGAGTACGTTGCCATACGTGAGAACCAGCAACTACAACAGGTAAAAGAAAACTATCGTCAACATCGTGGCGAATGCTATGGTGCCAATATTCCTGAAAAAGAAGTTACAGCCGAATTTGTACGTCAAGAGCTTGCTGCCGGACGTGCCATTATACCAGCCAACATCAATCACCCAGAGGCAGAACCAATGATTATTGGTCGTAACTTCCTGGTTAAAATAAATGCCAACATTGGTAACTCGCCAACCTCATCAAGTATCGAAGAGGAAGTTGAAAAAGCCGTTTGGGCAGTACGTTGGGGAGCCGATACCATTATGGATTTATCAACTGGTGAAAACATCCATGAAACACGTGAGTGGATCGTTCGTAACTCTCCGGTTCCAGTAGGCACCGTGCCCTTATACCAAGCTTTAGAAAAAGTAGGTGGTGACGTTGAAAAATTAACTTGGGAAATCTATCGCGACACTCTAATAGAACAAGCTGAGCAAGGCGTTGACTATTTTACTATTCATGCAGGATTGCTTTTACGTCATATTCCATCGACGGTTAAACGTGTGACAGGTATAGTATCACGTGGTGGTGCCATCATGGCCAAATGGATGTTGTATAAACACAAAGAAAACTTTTTATACACGCATTACGACGAAATCTGTGACATATTAGCAGCCTACGATGTTGGTGTTTCCTTGGGAGATGGATTACGCCCTGGATCAATAGCCGATGCCAATGACAGGGCCCAGTTTGGAGAATTAGACATATTGGGCGAACTAAATAAAAAAGCGCGGGCCAAATATGTACAGGTGATTATTGAAGGCCCAGGTCATGTACCAATGCAAGCCATCAAAGAGAACATGGATCGCCAATTGGAACAATGTGATGAAGCACCTTTCTATACATTAGGCCCTTTAACTACTGATATTTCTCCAGGTTACGATCACATAACGTCCGCTATTGGTGGCGCTATGATTGCCTGGCAAGGAACAGCCATGTTGTGTTATGTTACACCAAAGGAACATTTGGGACTTCCAGATAAGCACGATGTTAAAACAGGAGTAATCACTTATAAGCTAGCTGCACATGCCGCAGATATTGCTAAAGGATTTCCTGGAGCACAGTTTAGAGATTATGCCATGAGTAAAGCACGTTTTGAGTTTCGTTGGAAAGATCAATTCGCCTTAGCACTTGATCCTGAAACAGCTATGAAGTATCACGACAAAGAATTACCGGATGAAGGCTATAAATCTTCGCATTTCTGTTCGATGTGTGGAGAAAAATTTTGCTCTATGAAATCGACGCAAGAAGTTCGGGATCTGGCAGAAAAGCTAAAAGAAAAAACAGATTTGTTTAAAGAATCGGGCGGAGAGCTGTATTTGTAATCTTTTACACTATTTTTGTGGCAGATTAAAACTAAACTTTATGAAGCCAGTAGTAATTTGTTATCCAAAGAACCTCAAAAACGAAGTTGAAGCTATTACAGCATTGTTTGAAAATGGACTAGAGGTTCTTCATGTTCGAAAGCCAGCCTTTTCGGAAGAGGAAATGCAACAGTGGATTGATTCAATTGACGCCAAATACCATAAACAAATGACCATTCATAGCCATTTGTCATTGGTTGGTAAAATGAAACTTAGGGGTGTACATTTCACATCATACAATCGTCATTTAATTGATGATTACAGTGCAAGTACAAGTCCTAAAAGCATTTCGGTTCATTCGATGAGTGAATTGATCAATTTGAGCGATGCCTTTAATTATGCGCTTTTGAGTCCGGTATTTGAGAGTATCACTAAAGAGGGATACGGTCCGGCAATTAGCCAAGATGTACTTAAAGAGTATCTATCTGCTAAACATGAAGTACCTGTATTGGCATTGGGAGGTATTGAATCGAACAATGTTGATGTAGCCAAAAAATTAGGTTTTGATGGTGTTGTGTTGCACGGACACCTTTGGGCTGAATTTGAAAAAGATGGTGATGTGAATGCTTTAATTGAGCGTTTCAAGGAAGTCACCACAAAATGGTAATTAGCAACCTTTAATTTTAAGAATCACTGATTCTTAATGAATACATAGAGGTCGCTTAAACATTATTAAAAGAATGAAACGACCTTATGTACTTAGTATTGCCGGCTTTGATCCCAGCAGCGGAGCAGGCATTTCGAGTGACATTAAAACCCTGGAACAGAACAAGGTTTATGGCCTGGGCGTCGTTACTAGTGTTACTTACCAGAACGAAAGTGAATTTATTGGCTTAGATTGGCTTTCGATCGAAAAAATAAAACAACAATTACAGGCATTGGCTGTAAAATATACGCCGGCTTGCATAAAAATTGGCTTGATTCAATCCGAAGATTGCCTCTCAGAATTATTAGACTGGCTAAAAGAAACATGGCCTGAAGCTTTTATCATATGGGATCCCATACTAAAAGCTTCAGCCGGCTTTTCTTTTCATGCTAACTTAGCTCCTTCTATTAAAAGTTTGATAAGCGGCAGAGTCGACCTCATCACACCGAACATTCCGGAATACACACAATTATTCGGCAAGGAAAATCCACAACTAATTGTTGATGAATTAGAGTGCCATCTTTTATTAAAAGGAGGTCATACTCAAGAATCCAGGGTTTGTGATGAATTGTATTCACCTAACAAAACAAGCTATAAAATAACATCAGACAAGGTGAAGGGCGATTGGCAAAAGCATGGAACTGGCTGTGTTTTATCATCAGCCATAAGTGCTGAACTTGCCAAGGGAGAAGATTTACAGAAAGCTTGTTACAATTCTCATTTCTACGTTAAATCATTCATTGCCAGCAACCACAACTTATTAGGCCATCACTCTTACAATCTATATGACCATGAATAAAAGTATAGCCAAATTACACTTTATCACATCGCCATCTGATCAGCACAGCACCATGGATCAGATTAAGCAAGTAGTACTTGGCGGATGTAACTGGGTGCAACTTCGCATGAAGGAAGCAGATAGCAAAGAATTTGAACAAACAGCGCTTCAAGCTTTGAGTTTCTGTATGGATAATGATGCCAAGTTAATCATAAATGACAATGTACAACTTGCTGCTAAAATTGGAGCTGATGGTGTTCATTTAGGAAAGAATGACATGTCACCCTCTGAAGCAAGGCGTATCTTAGGTGACCATATGATAATAGGTGGAACGGCAAATACCTTTGAAGACATAAAACAGCTGGTTGCTCAAGGCGTTGACTACATAGGCCTTGGCCCCTTTCGTTTTACCGAAACAAAAAAGAAATTAAGCCCTGTACTTGGCCTTGAAGGCTACCAAAACATTATAAGCCAATGCCGCGAGAATAAGATTAACATACCTGTTATTGCCATTGGTGGACTAGTACCGGAAGACCTTAAAGGTTTATTTGATGCTGGTGTGCATGGCATTGCCATTTCATCGTACCTCACAAAAAAAGAACAACCAGGAGCACAAACCATAGAGCTACTAACAAGCACTGGTAAATACAGCTCGGCCAACTGGATAAAAAAATAACATTAACCGCAATATTAATAATCCCAAATCATGTCTGAACTTAAAGTAGGTGAATACATATTCAACTCAAGGTTATTTACCGGCACTGGTAAATTTGCATCGAATGCCTTAATGGAAGAAGCCATTAACCAAAGCGAATCAGAATTGGTTACCGTGGCACTTCGCAGAGTTGAAGTTAACAATGCTGCCGACGATATTTTGCAACATTTAAAACATCCACGCATAAAGTTACTGCCAAATACCTCAGGTGTAAGAACGGCCAAAGAAGCTATTTTCGCTGCACAGTTAGCACGCGAAGCTTTGGGCACAAATTTACTTAAGCTGGAAATACATCCCGATCCTAAATATTTATTACCCGATCCCATCGAAACACTTCAGGCCGCAGAAGAGCTTGTAAAATTAGGGTTTGTAGTGCTACCGTATGTTCAGGCCGATCCTGTACTTTGCAAACGCCTTGAAGAAGTTGGAACAGCGGCTGTAATGCCTTTGGGTGCACCCATTGGTTCAAACCAAGGTCTGCAAACCAAAGAGATGCTTCGAATAATAATCGAACAAAGTAAGGTACCTGTTGTGGTAGATGCTGGCATTGGAGCGCCATCGCATGCGGCTGATGCCATGGAGATGGGAGCTGATGCAGTGCTGGTTAATACGGCAATCGCTGTTTCTCCTAATCCGGTTCAAATGGCACAGGCCTTTAAAATGGCGGTAGAAGCAGGGCGCATGGCCTATGAAGCCAAATTGGCCGAAAAAAGCAGGGGTGCTGAAGCATCTAGTCCCTTAACGGCCTTTTTAAATTAAACCAAGCACAAATTACCTTACAAGCTAGCAAACCAGTCATGACTAATAATACCTTTGATCAAGTACATGCCTCTCACAATTGGGAAGAGATCAGGCAATCCATATACAGCAAAACTGAGAGTGATGTTGAGCAGGCTCTTAATTCGCATAATGCGACACTCGAAGATTTCAAGGCGCTCATTTCTCCTGCTGCTGAACCCTATCTGGAACAAATGGCAGCAAAAAGTAGAGCCATCACCCAGCAACGCTTTGGAAAAACCATTCAAATGTATATTCCGCTGTACTTGTCGAATGCCTGTGCCAATGCTTGTGTTTACTGTGGTTTTAGTCACGATAACGACATCAAACGAATTACCTTAAACAAAGAGCAAGTATTGGAAGAAATAAAGGTGATTAAAGACATGGGTTTTGAGCATCTTTTGTTAGTTACAGGCGAACATCCTGCCGATTGTGGCTTTGAATACCTTAAAGAAATAATGGAAGTGATCAGACCACACTTTTCGTTGATTTCAATTGAGGTGCAACCTATGCTTCAGGAACATTACGAACAATTAATCGAACTGGGCTTACACACAGTTTACGTTTATCAGGAAACTTACAACAGAGAAAAATACAAGAGCTATCACCCTAAGGGGAAAAAATCCGACTTTTCGTATCGACTTGAAACCAGCGAACGGCTTGGCAAAGCGGGCATTCATAAAATTGGCATTGGTTGCCTACTTGGCTTGGAGGATTGGCGCACGGATTCGTTCTTTACAGCACTTCACCTCGATTATCTGGAGAAAACCTATTGGCGAACCAAGTACAGCATCTCCTTCCCTCGCCTTCGACCACATACTGGTGCCTTTCAGCCCAATCATGAAGTGAATGATCGCCAATTAGCACAACTAATTATGGCTTACCGCATCTTTAATCCCGATGTGGATTTATCGCTTTCTACGCGTGAGAGTAAGGTGTTCCGCGATAATATGTTGCAATTGGGCGTAACTGCCATGAGTGCCGGATCGAAAACCGAACCTGGCGGCTATGCTGTTTATAACAAAGCGCTTGAACAATTTTCTGTTGCCGATGATCGTAGCCCTGACGAAATTAGTCGTATGATTCAATCGAAAGGATACGAGACCGTTTGGAAAGACTGGGACAGTGGGATGATGGGGTAATGATTAATTATAAATGGTTAATTGTTAATGGATAATTACACTCTCTCTTAATTAAAAATAGCTTCTTTAACTAATTGAAACTGTTGAATGGTGTCATTGACTTTAATTTTCACATCAATTGTATCATTAGCGAATTTCATACCTCTAAAACTACAATAGGATGCTTCGTCGGTAAAAGTAATATCATTAATTGAGATCACTTCGGCTTTAAGAGGTACCTGAGCCCTTGATGATGGTGTATCCTCAGTAATGCTTGTAATTTCAACTCGATTCAATTCTTTATTATATCGTGTTGAAAAACCTGTTGTCTTCCAGATGAAATTCTGTTTACTTTCGTTAGGTTCAAGTATCAATTTTTTATCATGCCAACTAATGGTGGTTTTGTACTGTTCAAAAAAGCCGAGACCTAAAAGGTTTAAACTCTTTTCTCTTGCTGTAACGGGAAAATCATTCACAAAATAGGACGAATCAGTAAATATTAAACTGTCCAATAAATAGTATCTTTCATTTGATTTCTCTGCGATATCATCACCTAAGCCCCTACTTCCTAATCCATCAATCAATTTACTCTTTAAGTTCAGAGAATCTTTTAGAACATAGGCTTCTTCCAAACTCATATAACCACTATTACCTAGATCCACCAGCACACTAACAAACCTCTTGTTCTCTCTAAATTTAATGTTGGCATTAATATGATGGCTTCTTTTATTTTCCTTTAAATCAATCTCGATTCTATCATCGGTCAAGTCCAAATCGGCAAGCTGTTTAGAAACTATGATGTATTGCTTTTCAAAATCGATCTGCCAAACCAAATGATGCATGACGCCAGTACCAATCAATCCATAAATATCATCAGAACAATCAAAATTAAATTCTAGCTCCTTGGCATTAATCTCATTAAATTCGATGCCATTGCCAAGAGTAAGAGACTCAACCTCTCTAATTCTGCTGGTAAAGAAATCACCTTTTGAGCCAATACCAATACCCATACCGTTGCCAGGAAAATCATATTCTCTTTGACATTTACCAAAAACCATATTACCAGCACCACTATCCAGAATGAAGGAATGTGTTTTTTCGCTGCCATTTATTCTGGCTTGCAGCAAAATATGCCCAGAAGATGAATAAGTAAAAGGTATGGTATCAACATTTGATACCATGCTTAATTCGCCTTGACTAAGTTTCTTGTGTTGATTAAGAACATTAAAAACAAAAACACCAATGGTAATCATCACAATCAATATAATAACTCCCAATCCAATAGCAATTTTCTTCGCCATACTATAAAACACTTTTATTTAACGACATGAGGCATGCATAACTAAATTTCAGCTTTACCTTCACTACGAAGTTATTTTTATAATTAACAAAACTATAATTTCACAGTCTTATTTTTTTGATATGTGAAGTAATACCCACCATGTGCCCCAAATTTCAATAAAATAACAGACAGCAAAAAACTTGCAATCCTAACTCATTTTCAATAAATTACACCACCAACATTATTTATCGGACAAAAAGCTCTTAAATATATTTGTTAATCCAATTTGGCATGTTACATTTGCGCCAAATTTAAACAATGGGGTGCCTCATAATAACGGGCTGAGATCATACCCTTCGAACCTGGCCGGGTAATGCCGACAAGGAAAGATGCTATCTCCTATTACTCCTCATTGCGGTATTTGTTTTAAACTTAAACTGCTTTATTAATGAAGAATTTTTTATTTCTAGTGCTCATTGGCTTATTTACAATTCAGGCCTCGGCACAAACGGTTATTAATGGTAAAGTTACCAGTGAAAATAATGAACCTTTAGTTGGTGTTAATGTAATCCTTAAAAATACTTACTCAGGAACGATTACGGATAATAATGGTGAGTTCGAAATTTTGAGTAAAGAAAATCAGCCTACATTGGTTTTTTCTTACATCGGACATAAAACCACAGAACACCAGGCCATTACAAATAACCTAGACATTAAACTTGAAACCGTCGCGGTATTAACAGATGAAGTTATAGTATCAGCAATAAAAGCTAACAACAAATCTCCAATTGCTTATACGAACATAACCAAGTCAGAGATTATTAATCGTCCTTCATCGGAAGACATTCCTTATATGTTAAGCCTAACGCCGTCAGCTGTTGCAACGTCCGAAACTGGCATTGGTGTTGGATATACTGCCCTTCGTATCAGAGGAACTGATCCAACCAGGATTAATGTAACCGTAAACGGAATCCCACTAAACGATTCTGAAAGTCAAGGCGTATATTGGGTGAACATGCCAGACTTTGTTTCCTCATTAGATGAAGTACAAATACAACGCGGCGTAGGAACAAGCACGAATGGAGCTGCCGCTTTTGGAGCAACCATAAATTTCCAAACAACTTCAATTAACGACAAAGCTTATTCTCGTATTGAAAGTTCTGCTGGTTCGTTTAACACTTTTGTAAACTCTATAAGTGCCGGTACCGGTCTAATCAAAGATCGTTTTGCCTTTGATGTTCGTTACTCCAAGTTAAACTCCGATGGTTATATTGATTATGCCTTTTCTGATCATCAATCCTTGTACTTAAGTGGTAGTATGCTTACTAATAATGGACTTCTTAAAATGAACATCATTCATGGTGATCAAAGAACTGGCATAAGTTGGTGGGGAGTTCCACAAGAGAAATTATTTAAACCGGAATGGGCAGACGACAGTTGGAAGCCAGAAAGAACATACAACCCTGCTGGTGAATACACTGATGTAGATGGCAATACTCGTTATTACGAAGACCAGACAGATAACTACAAGCAAACTCATTATCAATTATTTTATTCTCATTCGCTTAATGAGAAACTAAACCTTAATGGTGCTTTACATTACACAAGAGGTGAAGGCTTTTACGAGCAATACAAAGAAGATGAAAGTTACGGTGAGTATGGCTGGGAATCTATTGAAATTGGAAATGAAACCATTAATTCAACAGATTTAATTCGACAAAAATGGTTAGAAAATGATTTTTATGGCTTAACAGCTTCTGCTAACTATAAAAATGGCAACGTATCAGGTTCGTTCGGAGGCGGATGGAACCGATATGAGGGTGATCACTTTGGAGAAGTTATCTGGGCCAGATTTGCTGGTGCATCTGAGAAAGGTGATCGCTGGTACGAAAATGTTGGAGAAAAAACTGACGCTAATGTATTCGCAAAGGTTAATTGGCAACCGACCACATCCATCAATACCTTCTTTGATTTACAGTACCGCAACATTAATTATTCGATGGATGGTATCGATGACGATCGTGAAGCTCTAGTACAAAAGCATAAATTCAACTTTTTTAACCCCAAGATTGGAATCAGCTACGATTTATCGAAACAGCAACAGACCTATTTCTCGGTAGGCATTTCAAACCGCGAACCTACGCGTACAAATTTTAAAGATGCCAAAGGAGATCCTAGTTCATACCCTAAAGCGGAGCAGCTAATTGACTTTGAAGCTGGTTATAACTATAAATCGTCAAAATTTTCTGCTAGTGCCAACTTGTTTTACATGCTTTATAATGACCAATTGGTGCCAACTGGCGAAAAGAGCAGCAGTGGTTATGATGTAATGACAAATGTAAAAGACAGTTACCGTGCAGGTATAGAATTCGTATTTGGTGCACAAATAACTAAAGAGTTCAGTTGGGATGGTAACTTATCATTAAGCCAAAATAAGATTAAAGATTATGTAGACCATGCTACCGTTTATGATGAAAACTGGGATGAATTAAAAGAACAGTTAATATCAGAATTGGGAACAACTGACATTGCATATTCACCTGATGTTATTGCTAGCAGTATTCTTGGCTACGCAGTTAATTCAAACCTAAAAGTGAGTTTGATTTCTAAATACGTTGGTGAGCAATATTTTGATAATACATCAAATACTAATAGAAGCCTAGATGCCTACTTTGTAAATAACCTAAAATTAGATCTTAATTTCTTCCCATCTTTTGCCAACCGCATTGGTCTACAATTGATGGTTAATAATTTATTCGATTTAGAGTATGAAAACAATGCCTATGGTGGCAACTACTATACCCGTGACTCAGCAGGAAATGACACAGAACATACTTGGGCTTATTATTACCCTCAAGCAGGTGTTCATTTTATGTCTAAATTGATCATCGAATTCTAATCCTTACAAAAACTTCACAAAAGCAGCCGTCGTAAACTTACGTCGGCTGTTTTTTTTTGCTTTTAATAAATCGTAAAACTATTTACCACCCCGAGCGTAGAAGCATTATTATTTTTACTCATTCAGAAAAAAAAGTATATTTATCTCTTATGCATAAGGTGTTTTTAGTGCTATCTATCCTGTTTATTGGGCTGTTTGTTACAGCTCAAAGTAAAGACAGTACCATCTATTACACCGATTATAGTCAACATTTTGCACTTAGCGCCTATGGTATTCAAAAAATAGGGACCCTTACTATTGAGGACACTAACTCCGAAAAAAAGCTCCATTACTTACCAAATAAAAACTTAAACCTTGGACTTTTTGGTCAGTACAAATGGATAGGCTTGGGTATAGCAGTCAACTTTTTTCCGAATATGAATGTTGACAAATATGGCAAGAGCACATCACTAAATCTTGGCCTGACACTTACTCCAAAAAAGTGGTTAATTGGATTTAATCTATCTTTTAATAGAGGCATGTATTTACAAAATGCTGATGAAGTAATTAATAAATGGGATGGTAAAAGTTATCATTCAATGGATAGTTTATCCGTAGCAAATTTTAATATAGGCGTACTTCGGGTTTTAAATAAAAACTTCTCTTACAAGGCTGCTTATAGTGCCAATCAAATTCAACATAAAAGTGCCGGATCAACACTGTTAGGTGGATTTCTGTCATCGTATGCTCTCAGCACCGACGAAAGTCTTGTGCCCCAAGAAGTACATCAAAACTTTGCAACTGCCGATAGCATACGTTCACTAGGTTTGTTTTCATTTGGTATATCAGGAGGATACACCTATACTTTCGTCATAAAAAAGAAATTCTTTATAAATCTTTATTTGGTGGCTCACCTAGGAGCACAAACCGTCAACATTAAGGATCAGAATGAGGTGATTTTAAATCCAAGTGATGAAGCTCAATTAACAACGGGTTATCAGTTTAAGACATCGCTTGGATATAACACCGATAAGTGGATAGCTGGTCTGCGTTATTCAACCAATGCCTATAGTATTAAAGGCATTTCAGAGGCCGATGTCCAATACGACTCAAATGTATTTCGGATCTATTTTGGTTACCGCTTTGGCAAAACAAAGTAATCACCTACTACAAAATAGCCTTGGGCAGAACTTTGCGTGTCCAGGTTTTTATGCGCTTCATTTTATTCACTTCCTTATCCGGATTAAAATCAACGGTTGTTTCCCAGGCATTTTCTGGTTTTAATTCCTCCTCCACTGCTGCTTGTACTTCAGATGCGATATCAACAGAGTTAATAACCACAATACATTCGGTATTCAGATTAGCACTTCGCGGATCCAAGTTAAAAGTGCCAACAACAGTCGTTTTTCCATCAATCACCATAGACTTAGCATGTAAACCAAACTTGGGTGTATAATCGATGCTACCTTGCAAATCACCCGACATAATTTTCCGACGGATAGCTGCATCAGGCCTAAATTCAAATATTCGTACCCCAGTTGCTAATAACTTCTCTCTGTTGCTTTGATAACTGGCAAAAGCTTCCACATTATCGGTTGAGGCCAAACTATTGGTTAATATTCTCACTTCTACTCCTCGATCAGTCGCTTCCCTGAAAAGGTTCTGACTCAATTCAGTAGTTATAAGGTAGGGCGTTTGAATCAGTATTGAATGTTTCGCCCGACGAACCAGACTGATTAAAGTATCGGTGCACACGCCTCCTCCACCTAGACCTTCACTCCCATCATTCTTACCGGGATTATCCGATACGTAGCTTACATCATCCAACCAATATAATTCACCCGACTTCTTTATATCGGGAAAACTGCTTGCCAGATTCTCGATTTTATCTCTGACCTGTGGCCAGAAGTTCTCAGGGTTGCATGCGTATTGATGCAAGCGTTCAAATTGATTTTCGTAATGCTGGCTATCGGCCAATTCTTTACTCAGTTCCTCTACCGGCACACTTAAGTCGTAATGCCAGAAATCGTTAAAAGAAGCATCTACATCACCAGCCAATTGGCCCAACAAAAGCACATCACGGTCTCTGAAATTATATTCATGATCGTAATCAAAATACTCATCTGCCACATTCCTTCCGCCTGTAATAGCCACTTTACCATCTACAATAAAGGTTTTATTATGCATACGCTGATTGGCCGTTCTAAAGTCGGTACTAAATTTCTTCAACTTCTGAAATAAGTTCTTACCCAAATTAACACCAGGATTGTAAACCTTAATAGCAATATTTTTGTGCGAAGCCAAGGTTAATACATCCTCAATATCGGCATCCACCATTATATCATCAATCAATATGCGCACCTTCACGCCTCTATCGGCTGCTCTTACCAAGTAATCACAAGCAATTAGCCCAACATTATCGGTTGAAAAAATGAAATACTGTATATCGATGCTTTTCTCGGCATACTCGCACAACCACGCACGTGTAACCAAAGCCTTACCCCCATCTTCAAGCATCAATACACCGGTCTTCTTTTCCATCTGTTCCGAAATACTTGCCAATTCATCTGTCAAAGAAATAGAATCGTTCCGATGAATGCGCGAACAGAAATCACTCACCTCATCGCTTTTTTCATCTGATGCTGATGAGCAGGAAGATAAGCATAGGCAGCTTAGGATGATAAAGTAAAAAAGGTTTGATTTTGATAGTGTGGAGCTTCCTTTCATTGTGACTTTCTAGGTAAATGTTAGGACAAGATAGGTTAATATGCTTAAGTAAAACAAATGCGGATTAAACTCATGAAGAAAATAGCTTCCTATTTTAAGTACAACTAGGTTCCGCGTCTGCATCACTCACCTACCCACTTTACTTTGTTCATTAGATAGAAACCTCACCTCTAAACGAAGTTTATTTAATTGTTGTCTGTAACTACATTGGCTAAAACTGATAAATGATATTCTCAATCAAATCACTGTCCTCTAGCCGGACAGGCTTTTCATTTTTGGCTTGACCCAAAAACGAAACAAAAAAGTCAAGGCTGCACCCGCTTCTCTATAAAAACTACGATTGTCTGGCTGAAATCGTTTAAACTCGCTTCGCTCAAACAAAAACGATTTTTAATCGCCACACAATCTTGTTTTTTTGATCATCGGCTGAGGCCACACCCCAATGCGAAGTTGGAGCATTAAATATTAAACCAAAAAGCACAATTAAAATACAACTTCTCCTACAAATCCTTATACTTAAATTTCTGACCAGCAACAGAAGCCTCATACATCAAGCCACCTTTTGCCATAGTGAAAATGGCAATACCATCTACGTATTTGGCATTGGCTGATACACCAGCTGCTGCGGCAACCGCCGATACCTGAGCGGTAAATTCGATTTTATTCTCTGTAAAACGATCAAACTCCTTTTGTGTCTCAAAAAAGATGACCTCACGAAAAGCCTGTCCACCAGCCTGGAAACCAATACTCACCTGTGTTAATTTAGCCATACCAACCAGACTACCTTGCTTGTAGGCTGCACCATTACCAGCGGCACCACCTATGCCCAAACCTCCTTTACCAACATTTGGGAAAATAACGTAGCCATATGAGCCATTAAAAAACTTAGCCATGCCGTCATCTTTTTTCAGGAAAGCTGTTTTGGCTTCGCCACTATCTTTAATTATTTCTTTTTGTTTTTCTTCTGATTGCGCCATTGCACCAAAGGCAAATGCCATTACCAGGCAAATACTAGTCAAAATTTTCATTCCATATTTATTTAAAGTTAAACTTCTTTCTTAAAGGTGTTTCAAGTTAGACTTTTCTAAAGAAAAAATAAAGCCCATCACAAAACACTAATGTATTGATTCAACCCAAACTATGCATTCGATTAATAAAAAATAGCCTAAATGCATAACGATAAAGCAAATCATCCATTTGGTGAAAATACCAAAATGGTGATTTTCTATCACGATAATTATCGTAACGGGGTTAACCATCATGGATCCATTAGTTCATCATAAAAAAATGATTCCTAATGAATAATTCAGGTTTAACTTATAGACACAATACGATTGCAAAAGACGCATGGAAATACCATTACCACAATAATCCCCTTAAAAGTGGATAAGATCACTCAAGCCGTGATAACTTTAGTCTGCGCAATTTTCAATACATTTTTGATTAAAGCTCTGCACTTAGTGTATGCACCGACCTTAGCTGGTGAGTCACAAAACAAGGTTAATGTAACGTTTAAAAATTGGTTTCTGTTTGAGCTTTTTCGAGGCACGAGAAAAGGTGAGTTTAACCAATTTCAGTGAATTAACCGTAGTTTTGCGAACGAAGCAGGTACAGTCGGCGGACTTTTTGTCCCGCCATGGCGGGAAGCCTAGCGGCTTGAGCGAAAAATTACTTAACACTGATCCTATTATTCCCTTTACTTTCTTCCTTCAGCCGAAGAAAGTAACACCGCGATAGTTATCGACGGGGCTGCGACTACAGCACTCGTTTACCCTCTTTACTTTGTTGATTAAAGCTCTGCACTTCGCGTTTCACCCCTCCAAAGCTCCCCTAAAAGGGAGGCCACGGTTTGACAGTTGTAGTGAGTATTTCTAAAATAGAAGATCGGCGAAACCTCTGCAATGACAATAAGACAAACTTTATGCTACTAGTAATACTCCACCTCCAAACTAGCAACTGACAATCACTACTCAAAGTTTGATAATCCGAATTCAAGCTCTCACAACACCACTTTATTCAATTTTTGCTGCCACTACCGACATTTCTACCAGCAATTCAGGACGCGCCATACGAGCTTCAACACAAGCACGTGCCGGCTGATGACCTTCTTCCACCCATGCATCCCAAACTTCATTCATAGCAGCGAAGTCTTTCATGTCGCGTATATAAATTGTTACTGAAAGTATATGCTTTTTATCGGAACCTGCTTTATCAAGCAATTCTTCTACCTTTTCTAAAGTTGTAAGAGTTTGTTCTTTGATATGCTTACTAGCGTCTTTTGCTACCTGGCCACAAAGATAGATTGTGCCATTGTGCTCAACAATTCGACTCATACGTGGCGTTTGATCTATTCTCGTTATTGACATTTGTTTTTGTTAAAGGATTAAAAAAATAATACTACAAAGAACGGGAAATATCAGGAAAACTGAATAGGGTTATCTATTTTATAATTTTACCTGATTAATGATTTTTCGCACGGTGATTGGCATTCGAAACCAGTGTAAGGCTACAGAAGTAAAGGTTTATCTATGGGAACTTTTTAATAGAAACCTTACATGAACACTGAAAAACACACATGTAAACCACTTTATTTAGCCTTTGACAATAAAGGATTGACTCCCCTACAACGACACTCAAAAATAATTATGTATTTATCAATTATTTATCCACGTTAGTACATTAAAAAACCACTCTCACATAATTCACTAGTAATTAACACACAATAAACAAGAACCAACAGCTCCTAATTAAATAATAATTTCTATTTTTAAGGTAAAATATTATTATGCTTATTGGAGTAATTCTTATCTATGCATGAGCACTATAATAAATGAAATAAAACCCTGTTTTTCTATACAATAAAGACAAGTTCGAATCAAGAAATCTGATAAAACCAAAAATAAACGATAAATAATATGGCTTTAACATGGAATAATTGCTTTTCACCTAAAAGGTTTGGAGTAGAAAGCGGTTCAAAGGACATTAGAAATGTTTACGAACGAGATTGGGATAGAATAATTTTCTCTAGTCCATTTCGCAGACTTCAAAATAAGACCCAAGTTTTCCCCTTACCAGAGGAAGTTTTTGTCCACAATAGGCTAACACATTCACTTGAAGTTGCAAGTATTGGCAGATCTTTAGGGAAGATTATTGGTAAAGAGTTTTCGCAACTATCAAATATTAAGATTGATGATAAAGCTCGCCCATTTTATAGAAATAATTTAAAGAATGTTATTGCTGCTGCTTGTTTAGCACATGATTTAGGCAACCCTGCATTCGGACATTCAGGAGAAGAAGCAATTTCTAAGTATTTTAAGAAAAGAGATACTCAGAAACCTGAAGATATAGATTTTAAAATCAACTTTACGAAGGAAGAGTGGAATGATTTAATAAACTTTGAGGGTAATGCAAACGCACTAAGAGTTTTGACAATGCAACAAAAAGGACGCTACAAAGGAGGGTTTAGGTTAACCTATAGCACCCTTGGAGCCATTTTAAAATACCCATGTGAATCAATTGCTTCTGATAAAAATATTTTACATCGGAAAAAGTATGGTTACTTTAAGATAGACGAGGATGTATTCTTGGATATTGCTAAAGAATTAAATCTAATCCAAGATAATGTAAAATCAAGATTAGCATTCAAACGTCATCCTTTCGTTTATTTAGTTGAAGCTGCGGATGATATTGCATATAATATTATTGATTTCGAAGATGCTCAGAGATTAGGGATTCTGTCATATGAAGAAGTTAGAAATTCGTTTCTCGAGATTATTAAACAAAACCATAAAGACGAAATTAAAAAGGTTATTAAAACAGCCGATGATCTAAAAGAAGATTTAAATGAGTCAATTGCTTACTTAAGAGCAAAATCGATTAATACATTAACATATAAATGCGCTAAAGTTTTCTTGCAAAATAAGGAACTAATTCTAAAAGGTGAATACAATAAAAGTTTAATACAGGATATTCCTGAACTAGAAAAAACAATGCAGGACATTGAAAATAAATCAATTGACAGAATATATAATGCCAGAAATGTTGTAGAACTAGAAATTGCAGGTTTCAGAATTATGTCAAGTTTAATTGAGGATTTTGTAACCTCAGCTTTAACCTCATTAGAAAATAGAGATAAAGAACAAAAAAAGATACTTGAATTATTACCAAATCAATTCTCGTTTAAAGAATCAAGCACACCATACATCAAGGTTATGCATATTCTTGATTTTATTTCAGGAATGACAGATTTATTCGCTCTAAAATTATATCGCAAGCTAAAAGGCATTGATATTTAAGCACTAGTCAGTCCCGTCTAATCTATGAAAACCAGTTTAAATCTACTACAACAAACACAAGGATAGTTTTCTGTAAAAAACAAACATCACTAATTTAAATAACAATGAAACCAGACCAAATTGCATTAGAAAGAATACTAGAAGCTGAAAAAAATGGAAGCAAACTTCTGGATTTATATGGACTTGGGATTAAAAAAATACCAAAAGAGATAGGAAAATGTTATAAACTGAAAAATATTAGAGCATGGAGTAACAAAATATCACTCCTACCAAAAGAAATTGAAAATCTCACTCAACTAGAAACTTTATATTTATCAGGAAATGAAATAGAATATCTTCCAAAAGAGATTGGTGATTTAACGAATTTAAGAGAATTATATCTAGGCGGAAACAGGTTAAAAGAAATTCCTATTGAACTAACTCTACTTAAAAGATTAAAAAAGCTAATGCTATCAAGCAATAATTTAACAGAGCTCCCAATAGAATTTGTAAACTTAAAATTATATTCCTTTGATTTAAGTAAAAACCCTTTGATTAAACCCCCCATCGAGATAGCTAATAAAAGCATGTCTTCAATTAAGAATTACTTTGCTTCAATTTCTAATGCACAAGAACTATATAATTTGAGAGAAGCAAAATTGTTGATTGTCGGAGAAGGAGGTGTTGGAAAGACTTGTTTAATGGAAAAGTTAATTGACTCAACATTTACAATTACGGATAGTATGTCCACTACTGAAGGAATAGATATTAAAAGATGGACATTGCCGATAGACTCCAATTCTTCCGTAGACATTAATATTTGGGATTTTGGAGGGCAGGAAATATATCACTCAACTCATCAATTTTTTTTAACAAAAAGGTCAATATACCTATTTTTATGGACAGCTAGAACAGATGATGATAGTAGTGGAAGGTTTGAATATTGGTTAAATGCAATTAAACTATTAAGTGACGATTCGCCTCTAATTATTGTACAAAATAAAATTGATGAAAGGATTAAACTGATTGATGAAAAAACGATAAAGAGTCAATACCCTAATGTTGTCGGTTTTATAAATCTAAGTGTTAAAACCGAGGATGGTTTAAGTGAACTCATGAATATGATTAAGTTTGAGTTATCCAGATTACCTCACTTAGGCGATGTACTTCCAAAAGCTTGGGTGGAAATAAGGAACGAACTTGAATGCTTAGATCTTAATTATATTAGTTATAGCGATTATTTAGCGAAATGCAAGAAGTACTCTTTAACAGAGACTAAAGCAGGTTTCTTAGCAAGATATTTCCACGATTTAGGTGTTTTCTTGCACTTCCATGAAAATTCAATATTAAAGTCTACAGTTTTTTTAAAGCCTCAATGGGCGACGAATGCTGTTTATAAGATTATTGACACAAGGGATGTTCAATTGAATAATGGGAAGTTTAGTTTCAATGAACTAAGTAATATTTGGCATGATTACCCAATCCAAAAGTTTTTTCACCTACTCGAACTAATGAAAAAGTTTGAGCTTTGTTTCCAAATAATCAATTCTCAGGATTTCATTGTCCCAAATTTGCTTCCCCCCACCCAACCAGAATACACATGGGATAAAAAGATTAATCTGAAACTAGAATATCATTATGATTTTATGCCAGCAGGTATTATCTCAAGATTTATAGTTAGGAATAGTGATCTCATTAAGGAAAACATATATTGGAAAAATGGGGTGGTAATTAGACGTGAGAATGTTGAAGCAGAGATCATTTCACACCAGTTTGACAAAAAACTAAAGATTAGGATTAAAGGGAAGAACAAAAAAGGACTATTGAGTATAATACGAAGAGAATTGGAAAATATTCATAAAACACAAAACTATCCTGATGTTACAGAAATGATCCCCTGTACTTGTGATGACTGTAAAACTTCAGATAATCCTTTTTTTCATTCTAACGACAAATTAATTAAAGCTAAAAGAAAGAAGAAGTTTAAAGTACAATGTCAAAATAGTTTTGATGATGTGGACATTGATAAACTGCTCGATGGCGTGGGTTCTTTACCAAAATCAATTTTGTCTGGCATTGTGAATATTTATGGTAATAATAATGAAATTAACCTTGGCAATACAGAAGTTCAAAATCAAAGAGTTTATCGTGGTAATCAACAATTAGTAGAAGTGATAATAAATGATGTGGATAATAATATTTCAAGTAAAGATAAAGCACTTGTTCAATTAATTCTAGACAATACCAAAACTGATGCTGAAAAGGAATTATTGTTAGGTAGCCTAAGTACTATCAAATCAAAAGCAGAACCAATAGAAAAGAAAAATGAAGCATCCAGTACATTACGCAACTTTTTAAATACAAGCGTCTTAGAGGCTGGGAAGCAAATTGTTAAAGAACTTATTACTAATGGTGCAGATTATCTTGGTACAATTTTATAAAACTCATCCTCTAACAAAAACTAAATATCTCACAGGTTATCATTAAGGTGCCTTCGACAGTTCTTTGAAGCAACTACTCTAATTCATCTTTAATGATTTGGTAATAAAAACTAAAAAACTAGTATACGAAAATACTAGCGGTAATCTGAAAACGAAGCATTTAACAACCACTATTCCACATAGCCTTATCGAAAAAAGCCACCCATGAAACAAAAAGAACCAGCACAACAAACAGATCAGGAACTAACACAAGAAGCCAAAAAATCGAAATCGACTCCTATAATCGATGCTGTACTAATAGGATTTTTAGTAGGTATTATCATTTATAGTGTTGTGGCTAACACATGGGGCCTGGTTACCTTGATGCCATTGTTTTTAATATACGGCTTGATTAAGAAATCGAAAAAACGCAAGCTTAAATAAACGATGATGGAGCATTGTATAAACTGCCAAACTGAAGTAGACCAAAACTACTGCCCCTCTTGCGGGCATCCTAGAGTATTGAAAAGAATTGATGGGCACTATATACTTCACGAAGTGCGTAACGTACTGAATTTTGAGAAAGGCATTCTTTATACAATAAGAGGCCTAAGTATTAGGCCGGGTAAAAACATTCGAGGTTTTTTAAATGAGGATAGAAACAGATTGGTGAAACCAATCGTTTTCTTAATAGTGACATCCCTAATTTATTCCCTCATAAATACCTTTTTCCACTTTGAAGAAGCTTACATCTCTTATTCAGGCGAAAGCACATCGGCAACTACTTCCATTTTCGCGTGGGTACAAAGCAATTATGGCTACGCCAATATCATCCTGGCCGTTTTTATTGGCTTCTGGTTAAAACTATTTTTCAGGAAACTCCCTTTCAATTTCTTCGAGATATTAATCATGCTGTGCTTCGTAATGGGCATGAGTATGTTAATTTATGCTGTATTTGGACTTGCTCAAGGTTTAACAGGCCTTAAACTTATGCAGGTGGCTGCAGTCATTGGATTCACATACACGACTTTTGCCATTGGGCAATTTTTCGACAAGGGAAAAGTAAAGAGTTACGTAAAAACCTTGTTTGCTAATTTGCTGGGCATGCTATCTGCAAGTTTGCTGGCGGTGCTAATTGGTGCCTTAATCGATTTAATAAGGTAGCAATAGGAAATAAAGTTAGTCATGAGAGGCAGGGCTGAGGCCATGGCCAATTTGCCAGTGGAATTTCAACCAAAACAATCTGCTAGCATGCACTATCAGGTACTTATACCAAAAATAAAAAGGCCACATTCATAGTTCAAATGGTATTATGTGCCATTAGTGCGTACTTATCACACAAAAGCATGTACTTGAGGCTACAGAGTAGGTACTTATGATACAAGAGCATGTACTTACGGTTCACGAGTGCGTACTTTTGATTCCCGAGTTGGTACTTTCGACTCCCGAGTAGGTACTCAACATTCAAGAGCAGGTACTTTTAACAAATGAGTATGTACTCGATACACGCAAGCCCCAATTTTACTGATATTAGCAAGTATTGTTAAATTAATTTTCCTCAATAACTTGAACTATAAAATTTATTGCCATAATTTTAAGTGTCGATAACAGTAAAGCATACTATTAAAAACACTTAACATGATATCACACTACAAAGTCATACTCCGTTTCACTTCCTAATAAATAGTTCAGATAAGGAAGTTTCCTATTTAATATCCAAAAATCAATTAATCAATACCATATGACTACTCAACCAGCGCATATTGGCACATCAGATCAATAAAGTTAAAGAAAAGGTAACCCTCAATTACTTTTATAATTAAACTTAGAATTAGTACCTCAGCTCAACCTCCGGCTGCCTCTTACAGAATATTGCATAAAGAAAACAATTGCATTTTTCATTACAGACAAATATTTTAACAAACTATTATCTTTTTATTATGAGAAATTCATTTGAAAAAGAAATGGACAAAATCCGCCTACTAATATTCGGTGTGACGGGAAGTCCTGACATAAAAGAGCGCATTGCTCCATTATACACTGAAGAGCGTTTAGCTAAAGGTGTGGATTTATACCAAACCTTAAAACAGACAGCTACACAGCAATCAATTGAGATGAATGAGAGTAAAGGTGCCACCTTCGATTTTAACAGCACTAAAGATGAACTACACGATGTGTTTGTTAAAGCACGTAAAGCCATACGCTTTTTTTACAGAAACGATTTAAAAACCCAAGAAAGTTTATTTATCGACAAAGTCATTCCTGCCAATTATCCTGAGTGGCGAGCGCTTGTAGGCGATACCGTTGGACAAATAAATCGCACAGACGGCCTTCCGGCAAAACTTGCCATTTTTAAGGTAGATACGGAAGACATGGGTGCTAAACTAAGCTTACTTGATGAGCAAAGTAGCAAGGCTGAAAAAGAAGATGGCGAAGCTCAACAGATTACTGTCAAGAAAACAGAGCTTTTTGGTGAACTCAGATCCTACTGTTACGAATTACGCGAGTGCCTTGATTTATTCTACGACGGCGACGACCGCCAGAAACTGGAAGAAGTAGGCATTACCGTTAAATAGGAAACCATCTAATATTCAGGGAGTGTTGGAGGTGCACTCCCCTATTGTATACGAAATATCAACCCGAATAC
Source organism: Carboxylicivirga fragile (assembly GCF_050589805.1). Taxonomy (NCBI): domain Bacteria; kingdom Pseudomonadati; phylum Bacteroidota; class Bacteroidia; order Marinilabiliales; family Marinilabiliaceae; genus Carboxylicivirga; species Carboxylicivirga fragile. The sequence continues at coordinate 74,993 of NZ_JBNGOY010000016.1, forward strand.
GCTTGAAATGGCAAGAAAGAAGAAACGTAAAAAGAAACCCTACGTTGCTGCTAAACTGGATCGCAAGAGTTTACATATTGAGCTAAAACGTAAAATGAGAGATTTTGCAAAGGCAGCAAATATTGTAGAAGCCTTTAAGCTAATCCCGACCCAAGAAATTGACATCTCTTTAATGCTGGGTATGAGACCAGTTGCTGTACTACCTAAGGATGGTGAGGAAATACCATCCTATGTTCTGAAGATTCTAAAACGTACAGTTTACGTTTGTTTAAAAAATACTTACCTCTATTTTGGAAGTGAGGCCCATAAGGTATCACTCTACGATTATTTCCTGGTTGGTGAACCCTTGTGTTATTTACTCAGAACCAAAGGTTATTCCTTCAAAAATCAAGACAAAGCGGCAAAAGCAGCACAACATTTCCTTGACACTACCGACAATGGGAAGGTTCCTGCTGATAAAGCCATTGACCTAGGCTTCTTTATCTCGAAACAATTCCATTCTCCCACCTTTGGTTATGTCCTATTCAGTTTTGGTTTTGATAATCCACAATCAACATTTCAATCGCATAGGGAGTGTTTTTACATTACAATGATTCCGGCTCAATCTCAAAAAATAACAATCAATGGGCATTCTCGCAGTGTTTACCGCTTGGGTTACCCAATAGGCGATAAAGAAGTAAAATGGGCTTATACCTTACCAGACAAACTTGGAATTGAAAGTGCTTTTGTTGATTTAAAAATAGACATATACATTCAAAAACATGCTCTCAATCGCTTGCATGAGCGACTCGACTGTATTGAAAAATATGTTGCTTTAGCTTTATTAATGAACAATGTCATGACTTTTGACACCACAAAAAATGAGCATGGGCAAGCATTTATCCAATTTAAAATAAAGGACATGATGGTTGGCTACCTTCCTTTTCAATACATTGATGGCATTGTAGTTATTACCACCTTTTTATTGATCACAAACAATGGAACGCCCGAGGGCGAAAAGCTGCACAATACCATTGGTGTGGATAAGCTAGACAAGCAATATTTAGGCATCGACAAACTAAGCACCTTCATTTATTCCGACTTAAAAGATAATGAACACACAGTTGATCTATTTTCACAAGCCGATTGCGGGCATTTATTTGAATTGCCTGAAGAAGTATTCACAAAAGATCATAAAGAAGAAGCACTTGCAAGTGAATTTTGCAAGTATGTTGAATTGGAGGAAGTGGTGGTATAAACAGGTATATTACATACAAAAATGGTCGATAGGTTTAACTCAAGAGTTTAGCCAATGCAAGACCTAAAGACATTGCTGTTAATTATTATGTAAGGATAAATAATAGAAATCTGAGCGTAACAATAAATACTGAAGATTTTGGAGCTATTGATAAACCAGGAAGTACCAACAAGTAATTGACAGATATCTATTAAAAAAATATCACATATTAAACCATTGCAAAAAAGTAAATTATGGAACTCTTCAAACAAGCAATTTTACCTTTTCTTACCTTGCTAATAGCAATAATCTCATTATTAGTTAAGCCTTAAAAATAAAAACAGTAACCTTCATTTAAAAACATTAAACATGTCAAATCTTAAAGAAATCACCTTCGCAAATTGCAACCTTTTCAACTTGCAGCTTCCTGGAAAATCAATGTATGGAGGGAGCAAATGGACCCAAGAACAATACGACAAAAAAATTAAATGGACAAGTAACATTGTTCAATCATTAGATGCTGATGTTATAGGTTTTCAGGAACTATGGCATGCCGATGCGCTCACAGAAGTATTTAAAAAAGCAGGACTTTTAAATGATTATACTTTAATGACGCAAGAAGCTACTGGATCAAAAATCGTTTGTGCAGCAGCTGTAAGAAAGAGTTTGTCACCTAATACTCCGGAATGGATGACCGATTTTCCAGATAAATTTATATTAAAGAGCAAGGGCGATGACCCACAAACCCGAGACATTCAAATTAACATTGATAGTTATTCTCGTCCTGTATTACGTTTTTCAATTGAGCCGCGAAATAACCATAAAATCAATGTATGTGTTTGCCATTTTAAATCAAAGGCACCTTCAAAAATTTATAAAAACCAATGGTACATAGAAGATAAAGATTACTATTCTAAACATTCGGAAGGTATCGGTTCTGCCCTGTCGACAATACGACGCACAGCTGAAGCAGCTGCTCTGCGCATGACACTTATTGACGAATTGAAAGGTACAGACACTGCAATGGTAGTTTTAGGCGACCTGAACGACTCGCAATTGAGCAATACCTTGAATGTATTAAGTGGCCAACCTACCTATTTGTCAGTCTTATCCAAGGGTGGAGGCGATGCCGATTTATACTCAGTAGCAACACTTCAAGAATACCGAAGTTTACGTGATGTATTCTACACTCATATACACCAAAACATAAAAGAATCATTAGACCATATTTTGGTGTCTCAAGAATTTTATGACAATAGTAAAAAACGCATTTGGGCTTTTGCAGGAATGGATATAATGAATGATCATTTAAACAACGAAGAACACAAAGAAGATGGCTCTTCTGATCATGGGATTGTAAAGGCGACATTTAAGTATAAGCCTGCTAATTAAAATCGAATCAAACCCCAATTAATTAATTCTCGGTTGGGGCTTCTTCCTCTTACTAGTCATTAACTCTCCCAAAGCCCATTATTTATCTCTAACGCTTAATAGAAGATATTAAAGCATGTAATTTGAAAATAATAGTGTATTTTCCACAGTATTATTAAAGGAACTTAAACACCTATGGAAACAAATGAGTTACTTGCATCTTTACTAACAAAATATGGTGGGCTAGATATAGTAGAAATACAGTCTATTATTCAACATACCAATCAGCTTTCGTTTAAGAAAGGTGCTGTTATTCTTGAAGAGAACAAAGTAGCAAACATGTGTTACTTTGTTCTGAAAGGGTGCATTAGGCAATATCAATTTATAAATGGAGAAGAGAAAACGATTTCGTTTTTTACGGATGAAGAGGCAGTAATTTCATACGATAGCTACCTTCACAACAAACCTTCCTCCTATTCCCTTTCTTGTATAGAGGATACTATTTTAATTGGAGGGTCAAAAGAGCAGGAGCTGCAATTATTGGCAAAACACCCTCGGCTTAGTTCTTTAACGCAGCTCTTTATTCAGAATGATTTTTCTAAGGTACAAGAAAGGCTAGCTTCCTTTATTAACCAAAGTCCGGAAGAACGATACCTCAAACTGTTAGAAAACCAAGCGAGTTTATTAACACGGGTTCCCTTGCAATACCTTGCCAGTTATATTGGTGTAAAACCAGAATCGTTTAGTCGAATGCGGAGACGGATTTTGCTTAAAGAGAAAAATTGAGCAAAATAAGTTTGAGTTTATATTTTTAAACAATAACGTGCTAATAAAAACCTATTGGCGCTTCGCCCAAACCCGGCTTACTTCTCTTTCCTTAATGAAAGAAAGTAAGCAAAGAAACCCGCATCACTTTTTCTTCAAATAAAAAATTGCAATAAGGCTAAGTGCCCCAATAAATAATTCCAGCAAAAATGCCATAAAGAGAGATTGATGTGGCATTCCATCCAAAAACAAACTAAGCAAGCGACCCAAGCCATAACCAAGATATAATACACTTGAAAGCACGAGCGACATTAATCTAAGATTTGAAATAAACGCACCAAGAAATATAAGCACTCCCCCTATTAGTAAACTACCACCCGGTGCCCTAATCTCACTGAGCAAATTAATATCATGCCCCAAATCTATACCAGCCGAAGCCTCAAAAGCCACAGGCACCAGCGTTAAAGCTAAACCAATTATTAATCCAATAAGGCCGGATATAAACAAGAGTATGCGAACTAAGTTTATGCTTCTCATATTACTTTACTTTTAAGTTAGTAATGCAAAAATCATCATTAAGACATTCATTCTACTTGACTTAAGTTAAGAATTTTGATAGCCAGGAATCTTAACAAAACAGATGCACGCTTAAAAGAGAAAAGCTCGATTATATGGCATGTCGCACAGGCACACTTGCTAAAGTAGCTTCATTGGTATTTTGCACAGCATAGTTTATTCGATCAATGGCACCTTGTTTGTCTTTGGGTAAGGCAGCATCGAAACTAAGGGAGTTAATCGCGTGGATGCCCATATAATGGGTGGCTACATCAATTAATTCAATTGTTTTAATCTGTTCTTCGAGAACTTCACCTTCTGTGGCCATTTCAAAAACACTATTAGCAACATCCTCAGCTAATTTAGTTCCATCATTGGCATTAAGTGTGGTTGGTACAATTCCCAGAGGTTTAACTTTATTGATCAATCGGGCATTCGCTTTGGCATTTTCAATACCTCTGCCCTTACCTGCGGCTCCAAACATAAAGCCATAAAAGAATGTAATGCCTGCTTTATTCAATCGTTCTAATTGTTCTTCTGCATCGGCCAAAGAAGCTCCTTTATTTAAATAATCCAGTGCATCGCCCAAGCCAGTTTCTACCCCAACCCATAAATCGCCAATGCCTAATTTGGCAAGTTCCAGCAAGTCATCATCTGATTTATGCATAATATTATTGATGGAGGCATACATGGTGATCACTTCAACCGAAGGCAGGTAGTGATGAATCTTTTCTGCTATTTCTTTCAAGCGCTTTCCCGATAATACAAAGGCATCGCCATTCACCAGAAAAATTCGTTTTACATTTGGATAAAGGCTTTGTGCTTCCTGCAAATCTTTCTCTATTTGATCCGCCTTAGCTACCGAGAACCTGACATCGCGATACATTGTACAAAAGGTACATTTATTGTGTGCACAACCTACTGTTACTTCGAGCAGTAGGGTACTGGCCTCATAGGGAGGTCGGTATACGGGACCTGTATAGTTCATATTGTTACTATTTTCTTTGTAAAATCAATGAGTTGCTGAATTGCAGACGCATTGTAGGCTTCAGAATGAGCGCGAGCATAGGTACCAGCATCATTATCGAAATAATGGCCACTGTGTGATTTATGCTCGTCGACCAAAGCCAATTCGTAAATTATATCAGCTCCCTTCTCAGCGGGCGACCAATGTTGTCCGTAGGCTTCATTCGCCATTTTGGTATTCAATAACGATCCTGGATTTAGCGCAATAACCACCACGTCTTGTAATTGCTTTGCCAAATAAAAGCTCCACATGGTAAGTGCCAATTTGCTTTGTGCGTAGGCTTCATTCTCACTCACGCTTCTCTTTCCTTCGATCACATCAAAGGAAATATCTGATTGTGCCGCTGAACTCAGATTGATAATTCTGGCATCTGTCGCGCGCTGTATTATAGGCAGCAATTCAGTCGTCAATAAATAGGGCGCCAGATAATTCACGGTAAAACGCATTTCAAAACCTTGCTTGGCATGTGTCTCTCCACTTTTAAATACGCCTGCATTATTAATTAACAAATCAAGATGATCGATCTTTTCTTTGACTTCTTGCACCATATTTTTCACCGCTTCCAAATCAGAAAAATCGGCTACAAAACCATCTATCTGTTCATTCTTTGATCTCTCCTTTACTTCTTTAATTGCAGCATCAAGCTTTTCTCGGTTTCTGCCATGCAGATAAATCTTGTGCCTCTCAGCCGCTAACTTTATAGCAGCCAATTTGCCAATACCATCGGTACTTCCCGTTATTAGAATATTCATATGATTATAGTTTTTTTTAAATATCACTCAAATCTCGACAGTTAGGCAAATTAAACTCTCCAATTTTACAATATGCTATAAGCACCAAACGAGCGAATATAAATAAGCACCTCATCATCAGAATAATTTGAGATCGTATGGTACGACTGTTTCTCAGAACTAAAGAAACTACCCTCCAGTAATCGCACTGGCTGTTCCTTTGAAGGCTCATGGTATTGAGCTTCACCTTTAATAACAACCGCTCTAAAAGGTGAATCTTGCGTTAGTATCTTCCCCGAAAATTTTGGAGGCAGTTTCAAAAAAGTCCCGTTTAGTTCTTCAGCCCGAGGTTTCCCCCACAAAAAGGCCATTTTAGCTCCTTTTGTTACATCAGAATTTTCGTACCATGTTAAATCCTTGGCATCAAGCCAAACCACATTTGAATGATCAACATTAACGGGTCTTTCTCCACTATCAAAATGGTCCTCTTCGGGCAGTACCAAGTAAGGGCCTTCTTCAATCTCGATGTACGCCAAAGCATTTGAACCTTCGGCGGCTGTTATATGAACTTCACCTTTGGGTTGTGTCCAGAATGAGCCCTGAGGCAACCACATATTAGTCGCCGTAGGATCGTCGTTATGGAATATACCACTTATAACAATGCCATGATAAGATACATTGTGAATATGAGGTGGTGATTCGAAACCGTCGCTGGGTTTAAGCAAAAAACCTGTTGGATCGGTGCCTTTTCGATCACCCCAAAGCGTTCCGGCTTTTGGCGCTAAATCGCCACGTTTAGGATTTAAATGTGTCCATTCAACTTCAGAAGCTTGAATAATTTTATAAGTTGGTACAATGGCGTTAATATCAACAGTTGAACCCTCAGTTGTTCCTTTCTCTGTTGGCATATTGCAGCTAAAGAGTAATACTGCAATAATCACCGTGAATCCTTTAAAAATAGAATTTTTCATCGGTATATTATTTTAATAAAGTTATTATTTCTTCTTCGGGCAAACGCGATTTTGGCGTTGTATTCGGGGTGTTAAAATCACTTTCTTTGCGATAACCTAAGGAGACCACACCAACGGCTGTAAAACCCTTTTCGCGCAATGCAAGTTCTTCATCTATTTGTTTCATATCAATACCTTCCATCGGCAAGGCGTCAATACCAAGGGCAGCAACTCCAAGCAACAGATTACCCATATTCATATAAACCTGCTTTTCCATCCAATGTTGCTGATCTTTGTAATCGTACTTATGCATATTGGCAAATATATTTCGGGCACCAAATACCATTTGCTTGATGTCTTCATTGGGGTAGCGGCCATGCTTATCTTCCGTTTCCAAAAGGTGCAACATGTAATCCTCATCAGCCGATGTTCTGGCACAAAAAACCACCACATGTGATGCGTCCATTACTTTCTGCTCATTAAACTGATAAAACCCTTGTGTTCCCTTTGCAATTCTCTTTTTTCCTTCTTCGGAATCTGCAACTACAAAATGCCAAGGCTGAATGTTAGTGCTCGATGGACTCATTCGTAAAAGTGTCTTTACTTTTGAAAAATCATCAGCTGATATTTTTTTACTCGGATCAAATTCTTTGGTTGAATAACGCCAGTTTACTACATCTATAATGTTCATGATTCAATATTTAAAATTATTACGATACAAAGTTAAGACGACAATGCGCAGCATAATTGTATACATATTGGAATAAATTGCACGAGATTTGGTTTCTGAAGATATTCAACCAATATATTTGCAATAAACTGGCTTTTTTCTCTAGTTTTGATTCGAAATACAGACACTCAACCTATTTAAATACAATGAAAACAGAAAGCATCAATAAATTACTGGAAATACATGTTGAAGAATTGGATACATGGACAAAGCGCCCTTATAAGAATAATTTCTTTGAGATAGTATATATTGAAAAAGGTGCAGGCACACAATGCATCAAACAGCACGAGTTTGAATACAAAGAAGGCAACATCTTTTTTCTTCCTCCCCTCGATTGTCATTCATTTAATATTACGAAACCATCTAAATTCTATTTCATTAGGTTTACCGACCATTATTTTTTACAGAAAAACAACTTAACCAACTACAATGCATGGTTCGATAAAATCGCCTATGTCATAGCTAACTATAACAAAGTGGCAGGTGATATTATTTCATCGGAACAAGAGAGGCAGTTTATCATTAATAATATAAAAGCCATTCATCAAGAGTATTTAAAAGGCGATAGTTATTCCGATCCGATTATTACAGGAGCAATTGCTTCAATTCTAAATATCTTAGCCCGAAGTATAGAAAACAGGTATGTAAGTAAAGCCAATGAAAACGATAATCGCTTTGGCGAGATACTTCGTTATATAAACACTCACCTGTTGGACAATGAAAAGCTGCGCCTGATACACCTGGCTGATAAATTTGGCATTTCTAAATCCTATTTCTCTGAATATTTTAAAAAACAAGCCGGCATTAGCTTAGTTGATTACATTTTGAAATCGAAACTAAAGATTGTTGAAACCAAAGTTCTACACACTGATCTTAGTTTGAAAGAAGTAGCCTGGCAATTAAACTTTACCGACAGTAGTCATTTGGCACGGTCATTCAAAAAAACATACGGCATGACAGTGAAAGAGTTTAAAAAGAGTGGTCAGGTATGCAGTTGATAAAAGACAGATAAATAATTGCACAATACACATAGGCAAACGAATAGCAGCTCCACCTATTTTTAATCACTGACTTAGCTTCGCTGATTTTCAATACTATGATTAAATAGATTTTTAGTTTCGCAAAGCGGAACAATTTGTGATAATCCCGATGGCTATCGGGAGTGAAATTCGTGGTCTTTTTTATTTTATTGTTTAAAATCAATTTCCCTGATGAAGACCAACAAGAAAAACAGATAAAAGAAACAAAATAGTATATTTGAAAGAAAAAATATGCTCGCTCTTTTTGCTTATTTATTCCTGGCTCTATTTGTTTCCTTTCTATGCTCCATCATGGAGTCGGTACTGCTTTCTACCCCACAGTCGTACTTACTTGTTATGCAAGATAAAGGTAGACCTTGGGCTAAGTCATTTTTAGAAATCAAGGAGAACATAGATAAACCATTATCGGCCATATTATCATTAAATACAGTTGCCCACACCATTGGGGCAGCAGGAGTTGGAGCGCAGGCGGTTAAAGTATTTGGGGAAGCATCCTTCGGAATTGCATCTGCCATACTAACCGTATTGATTCTTGTGGTAACAGAAATAATTCCTAAAACCATTGGAGCCAAATACTGGCGAAACTTATCAAAGGTATCGTATCACACCATTCGTATCATGATATTTCTAACCTATCCTTTGGTAGTCATGTCGGCCTTTATTACCCGCCTTATCTCCAACGACAAGGATCAGCCATCGACAAGTCGCGAGGAAATTGCCGCATTGGCCACTATAGGTACCGATGAAGGTTTATTTTCGGAGAAAGAAAATAAGATGATTCAGAATATCCTTAAGTTGAAAAACATTAAAGTCACCGAAATAATGACACCCAGAGTGGTGGTTACACTGGCTGACGAAAACATGCAACTACAGGATTTTCTCAATAAGAAAGACTATCTGAATTATTCAAGAATTCCATTGTATTCAGAAAATGATGAAAACATTACAGGTTATGTTCTTTGCCAACAGGCATTAGAAAATTTAGCTGAAGACAGACATGACTTGATGTTAAAAGACATCAAACGTGAAATTATGGTTTTCCCCGATTCCACTGCCTTGTATACTCTATGGGAAAGGTTACTTGAGAAAAAAGAGCACATTGCTTTAATTGTTGATGAGTATGGCGGACTAGATGGCATTGTAACCATGGAAGATGTTATAGAGACCTTACTTGGGCTTGAAATTGTAGATGAAAACGATACGGTAACGGATATGCAGAAATATGCACGTGAGAGATGGCAGGAAAAACAAGCCAAGCATAGTTTAATTCAGAAAGCCATTAAGAAGGAGTAATTATGTGAATCGAGGGCTTCATTTCGCTTTTTGAATATCCAGAAGATTACTACTTTAAAATTAAGTACTCCACATCACATGAAAGGGACTTTAGCCTCCCACTTTAGGGGAGGTTGGAGGGGTAAAGAAAATGAAAAACTACATAATATAAATTGAAACTATACATCTGGATATCAAAAAACTTAAGCCTTGCCCAATAAACTTTTTATACCATCAGTGAAACCTGAGAATCGACTCTTTTTATTGGCAAACTGATCTTTAAAATCTTTACCAAATCGTTTGGAAGCATAAAGTACTGTTCCGTTCTCCAGCTCAACCGTTAATTCGCGATGATTGTATTTTTTAATGTAATCCTGATTCACCAACAAACTATTGCTAATGGGATGAAAATGACATTCGGCCACCAGCATATCCTTATAAAACCCAATGTTACGAGTGGCTGTTAGCTTTGTATTATCCTTCAAATAAACATAGCTCACTACACCATCAGCCTTTAGATAAACAACATCCGAAATATTAACAAATTCTATGACGCCGCTATGCAGATGAAATGCCATTTTATTGCTTGGTAACTGAGCATCGCCTCCAACACGTTCGAGCAGTAGTTTTATTTGCTGATTGAAATTCTTGTTGGTAATCTTACCCAAAGCTTTATTAACTGCCAAAGTCAGGTCGGTATCATCCAAGGGCTTATACAAATAATCGATGGCCGAAAACTTAATAGCTCTGAGCGTATATTCCTTGGCACTCTCACCAGTAATAAATATGATTTCGAAATCAATACGATTCTCATTCGACAGTTTCTGCAATAAATCAAAACCAGTGCCAGTTGCCAGCTGGATATCTAAAAACACCAATTGTATGTCATTCAATTTAATTAGTTCATAGGCCTCATCAATATCATAAGCCTGATGTATAGGATAAACCTGCGGGAACAACTGCTTAATTCGCTGCTTGATGTAATCAGATGTATCCTGAATATCCTCTACAATTAATGCCTGAATATTTTGTAACATAGCTTAGTAATTAAATAGAATTTTCACTTTGGTTCCGCCTTCTTTGGGATCTTCAATACTGATATCGATGTGATAACCCAGTTCATTTAATATATCCACACGCTTATTTATCAGCTCCAAACCGCGCGACTCGTGAGCCTTAATGGAATTACTTTTCAGTTCGCCCGATTTTTCTCGTCCAATACCATTATCCACAATGGTACATAACAAACCTTCGCCCTTTTGATCAAATTTGAGCAGTAGATGGCAGGGTGAATCAGCCGGATGAATGCCGTGTTTTATGGCATTTTCAACAAAAGGTTGAATAATCATTGGCGGAATGGTTTTATTCAGTAAATCATCGTCTTCAAGCCTAATGGAATATTCGAATTCTTTGGAACGATATTTAACCTGCTCAAACTCTATGTACATTTTAAGTAAGTCTATCTCCTCCTTTAAGGATATTTCATTGGCTTGTTTGGTTTCAACTACCTTTGACGACTTAATGGTAGCCTCCATGTAGGCGCGAATCAATCGCGAAAATTTAATTAAATACTGGTTGGCTACTTCCGGTTTGTGCTGAGTAATCAGGTTCTGTACCGAAGCCAGTAGGTTAAAAATAAAATGCGGATTTAGGTTGGCCTGCAGCGATGCAACCTCCAGGTAACGCTTTTTACGCTCCTGTTCAATTGATCTACTTTTATACTTGTTGCGCGACCAAAAAATATAAACAATCACAACGAAGAAAAGCAAAAGAATAAAGAAGGCGTATTTGTAAAAATGAGGCTCCTTGTAAAATGGCAAATCAACTTTAATACATACAACTGCAAGCTTCTGCTCATCAACTCCATTCACCAAGGAGGGTTTAACAGCCACCTCAAAACGATATCTGCCCGACGATAAGTTACTGAACATGGCATAATCTTGCTCGCGCCAATCACTCCACTTTTCACTCAAGCCAACAAGTCGGAAACGATACAATGGTTTGGTTGGCAGTCCAAAACCAATGGTCTCAAAAACAAACTCCAAATCGTTTTTATCCTCATGCAAATTAAAACATCCCGCATAGTTCCTTTCAGAATAGGCAACAGGCTCATTATTAATGTGGGTTATGGCTACATCAAAAGATTCACTTTCGAATCGAATGGCTTCTAAATCTATTTCGGTGGTATTGGTTGTTGATGGAAATATCACTTTGTTATTCCGTTTCAAAAATCCATTCTGACAAATCTCTTGTGCCAATAAACCATTACGAAAATTGTATGTTTTAAGCCTAAGTTCCTGTTCCTTGAGATAATGGGCAGCATTCAAAACCAGCAACTCGCGCGTAGTGCCAATTAACAAAACACTATCATTGGGTGCTATTAATGCTGTGATGTAACCCGAATAATTGAGCCCTATTTTTTCAAAGTTCTTACCTTCATCATTAAACAACCACAAGCCCTTTCTGCCCCCCATCCAAATATTATTCGCCTCATCTTTGGCCATGGCAATAATACCGCTCTTAGGGGCTTTACTATAAAGTGATGAAGCCTTCACAAAGGTTTGCTTTTGGCGATCATAAAGCGCTAAGGATTTTCCGGTTCCGAGCCATATGGCACTATCACCTGAAAAGACAATGGATGCGGGATGGGACTTCACCTTATTTCGCGTTTCGTCAATGATGTAATAAGGCTGCCCACCTTCATCAATAAAGCCCACGCCATATTGTTGACCAAATACGATTTGATTCGTTATCGAATCATATTTAGAGATGAGGCAAATATTATCTGTGACTTTTTCAGCCTCCCCCCCATTGAATTTCACAAGTCCATAATGCGTTGGAAAGTAAATATTTCCTGACTCATCTTTTGAAGCACCATAATAGTAATCTGTTTCTTTCGTCCCGAATGGCCCGGGCGCAATTATTTCTTCTTTCTGTTCAGTTTCAAAATCCAGACGATACAAACCCTGCTTAAAAGCACCACCATATATCTGTCCATCGTCTGCTTCAATGATGGTCCAGAAGTCATTCATAAACGATCGAGGATAAACACTAAAGGGATGTTTCCAAACTTGATACAATCCATTATCGGAACCAACCCACATCTGTGCATCACGATCGATCAAAACCGGGTGAGGCCCCTTTACAAAATCTAATTGCATTTTTTTTGCTTCATTGTTTAAGCCATCAATCAGGTAATAATCATACAGATGCGAAAACACATAGTGTTTAAGAGGCATATTATGTACTTGAAGGTTTTCAATATGATCGCCAACTATTTGATATTCCATTATTGACTCACCTTCGGGCAAGGATAAAACTTGAATATGATTACCAGTATATACTACGTTTATAATAGGGCAGTCATGAGATAAGGATGACACATAAACACGCTCTGCATCTGCATTAGAAAATACCTTTGTGATGTTTTGCTTATGAATTCGATAAATGTCATTGGAAATAAAATCGGTGCAATACAAAACCTTCGACTTGGGCTCATAAGCCAATGTTTCAATACCTCCAATTGGAAAATCAATTCCTACTTTATATACATTAACAAGACTATCCTGCTCATATTGTTCCACCCACTCCTTGGAGTAAATAAAATAACACTCATCACTTATCAATACCTTTACAGTTGATTGAAATGCTTTTATTAATCGAAATGATTTGCCATTATATTTATATAAGCCTGAACTTGCCTTAACGTACAGATTACCTTTTTTATCGTTATCGATACTATAGATGTGCTCGTTACTCAAATATTGATGCCAATGCTCCCCATTGAATTGTGCTAATCCAGCCTTGGTTCCCGTCCAAATATAGCCATGCACATCCTGAAAAATACAAGTCACCTGAATTTGCGGCAAGCCAGTATGCGTATCATATAAACGATAAGGACGCTCCTGTCCATGGCTTATTTGAAAACTCAACAAAAACAATATGAAACAAAGGGTATTTCGCATTTAATGTAATTCTAAAAAACAAGATAAGGATAAAATTAAAATGCGTAATACAATTAGTAACAGGTGGGCAAATAATCCAATAGGTGGTATTTAATCTATTATTCTTCCCAGGTTTTAAAAATAGACAGACCACTTATTATGCCATTCGACCACTTGTTATTTTTCACTTATTACTAGCCTGCTTTATCAATAACTTTAGTTCAAACTAAAACCAGAGTCAAACTAAATCTAGAAAAATGAAAAAGGTTCTTATCGCATTAGGTCTTATCACCTGCCTATTCGTTCAAGCTCAAACACGTGTCATGTTAGAAAGCGGAAGTACTTCAACTGTTTTTGATGGCGATCAACCGTTTATTGATGCTTATGATGCAGCAGTAAATGGCGATATTATATACTTACCGGGTGGAGGATTTACTGTTCCAACATTGATAGACAAAGGCATAAAAATAATTGGTGTGGGCCATTTCCCATCGGCAACAACTGCAACCAATGCCACCGTACTAGCCGGAGATCTTTTTATTGGCGAAAATGCAGATAATTTACACATTGAAGGATGTGATTTGGGAAACTATGACATCAACTTTACAAGCGACCATAAAGTTGACGATGTAAACATCGTTCGTTGTAAGTTAGGTACCCTTCAATATCAAGGCAGTACAAACCCTTGTGTAAATAATACCATTAGAGAATGTATCATTACGGAGACAATATATTTCACAAATGCAGTATCAAGCACATTAGCAAACAGTATTGTTCATCAACGAATATACTATGGTACTGATATGAGCATTCTGAACTGTATACTATTATATGATTACAATAACTCCAATGCCTCATACAGTCCTATACGAGATGTCGACAATTCACTTATTAGCAGCAATATATTTTTTAAAGATTATAACGGCTTTTATCAGGACGGTTGCGAATCAAGTACCTTCACCAATAATGTATTCTTTCATAATCCAACAGCGGGATCAAATACATTTACCAACAATTACATCATAGGTGAAAATGCATCTAACATCCTGGTTAATCAAAGTGGAAATATATTTGACTATTCACATGATTATCATTTAGCATCACCTGCTACATATACCAACGGAGATGGACTGAAAGCCGGAATTTATGGAGGAATCTTTCCTTTTAAAGCAGATGCCATACCTTCAACACCACATATTAGCGTCAAAAATATGGCTGGCTCTACCGATGAGAATGGCTTATTAAACGTGAGCATTACTGTAACTGCACAAGATGAGTAGGATGAGACACATTGTATTAATCATACTGCTTTTTGCCAGCCTTACATTGGCAAAAAGCCAAAACAAAATCACATCGTACCAATATTGGTTTGATGATGGTTCTGTGGTGCCATTAACAACTGCGGCGATTAGTCCAGTTGATCAATTGAATTTAAACACAACATTTTCCACTGAGGCTCTATCAGAGGGACTGCATACCTTCCACATTCGATTTCAGGACACCAATGGAAGGTATTCCCCTGCTACGAGCAGTTTTTTCTATAAAAAACCAAATAATCCCTTAACTGGAAATGAAATAACCAAGTGTAACTACTGGTTTGATAATGGTTCCGAAAATCCTACATCAATACCTTTTACTCCTGCTTTTGAAATTAGTCTAAGTAACTCTATTTCAACTGATGCTTTGAGTAATGGCTTACATATACTTCACCTTCAACTTGAAGATGCAAAAGAACAAAAAAGCGCAATTGTAAGTCAATTTTTCTATAAGAAAGCACAGCAAGTGGTAGGTAAAGAGATAGTGACCTACGAATATTGGCTGGATAAGGATCATGCCAATGCAACACAGGTATCGCTTACAGCTTCGGAAACACTCAATCTCTTGACTGATCTGGATTTCTCTTCTACAAAAGCAGGTTTACATCAGCTGAACATTCGCTTTAAAGACACAAATGGCCAATGGAGCTCCATACTTTCTGAAGAGTTCTTGAAAGTTGGGATTACCATGGATGATCATCTCATAGCCCATTACCCTTTTGATGGTGATGCTAATGATGTGAGCGATTACAATAACCATGGAACCGCTGATGGGACAACTCTAACGGAAGATCGACACGGTATTAGTAATAGTGCTTACCTGTTTGATGGTAACGACAAGATTGATGTTCCACATGCAGGTATTCAGGATATGACTGGAGCCATGAGTATATCGTGCTGGATAAAACCAAGCGAAATAAGTGGTACAAAAATGATCTTAGGAAAATCGAATTATACATCTACAACTAATTATCTACTTCGTCTAAAAAGTGATGCTTCATTACAGTGGGAGTATCAAACATATGCCCAAAATGATGACTTATCTATTGCAATTGACAATTGGTATCATATAGTGGTTACTGCTGATGCCCCAGCTTCAGGCCAAAAAATATACATTAATAATCAACTGGCATCCATTAGCAATCCAAGTGGTGGTACATACGGGCAAATTAACAGTCCACTAACAATAGGATATGCTTCTTATGGCAGTGAATATTTTAAGGGCATAATTGATGATGTACGCATATACAATAAGGCCTTGACTACAGATGATATCTCAAGCCTATTCAATCAAGTACCAACAAATACTGAGATCATTTTTTTAAATGACATTAAGCTATATCCGAACCCGGTAATCGACGAATTGAAGGTTGACCTACCAATGGACGGTGAAAAACGCTTGAGTTTATATGATGTTGGCGGTTGCTTAGTATATCAGACAATTAGTGATTCAAATATCGAAAGCATCAACATGTCAGATCTAAAATGTGGTCTTTACATATTAAAGATAGATAGTGACAATGCTTCTTCAAGTCACAGAATTATTAAGAAATAAACGGGGGCTTTTATATTTTGCTAACAATGAAAAGAGGATGTCCAAAAAGTAAGCTCGCTCATCGAGATGCCCCTTGAGCATGTCGAAAGGAAGTCGAGATGAAATTTTATTAATACTGATTATCAGCTAATAATCACTTCGACATACTTCGGCAAGCTCAGCAAGCACTCAGTGAACGGATGCTTTCAGGGTTTTTGGACACCCTCTTTTATAGTTTGAACAGAATCCTTTTACCTGGCAGTACTTTTTTAATTATAAGAAAGATAAAAACAGCAATAATACCACCGATTAATGTTGCAATTATATCCTTAATATCACAAACGCCTTTAGGTAAATATTCTTGTGCCAGTTCGTACAATATATAGCCTGCACAAAGAAAAGCGATTAAATTCCAGCGTTTTTTATCTTTTGAATTAAAGACAGCTGCCATAAAGAATATTTGAACAATTATACCTCCCAAATTTCCTATGGTATCGGCCAACCCATAATCCGAAATATTATTAGAATAAATATATGGGCGATAAATAAACCGACCCATTTCAGTTATTACATAACAGATAAAAGCTATGATCGCATACAAAACTCGATGATTATCAATAAGCTTAATCTCTTTTTTGTCAATAAATAGATCTTTAAATGCAGCCATTGTATCGTTTTTAATGATTAGCTTAAATTTCTAACACAAGTATTAGCTCCTCTCAATAACATTGAATTCAGCTAGTACGGTTATAATGTCTATTATTTCAGAAAGATGAGTCTGTTCAACCCCTGCTTTTTTCATAATATCAGCAATAGTTTCGGACTTAGCACTTGGAAAAGGAAGAAAGAACAAGAATTTTCCCTGGGGCATCGAAAGATTTATTTTTCTTTCTGTTCGCTCTCTACCTTTACCAATCCATATGTACACATTACTTATATACTTCCCATCTCGCGACACCGAGAATCTGGCGCCTGCATCTGGGTGTTCTCTAATCCTTTCGGATAATTTCCCTTGAGGTTGCATATTATCGAAAAGCAATCCGAGATCCAGATCGAACTTAATATGCCTCGTCATGAGTGTATATCTGTAGTAGGGTCTTTTTTTCTCAAAAACCTCCTCTTTCGAGAATATCTCAAGCTCACACATAGCCTCCATGAAATCCTGAACAGTTTTTACGTGCAAGTTCAACCTTGAAGCGGCTTCCGAAGCAGAAATACTTGTATATGTAAGCAAAAGTCGAAAAAGGTTTTCGGCATAGTCTTTTGATAAGAAAGTTCCCAACTTTGCTGCTTTTGAAAAGTCCATATCAACCTTCTGTTATAATATTTAAATTCATATTATTTAGAATATCAATGATCCTCTGGTATTCACCTTTGTGATAGAATTCAAAAAAGTCAATGATGGTTTTACCCATTGATTCACAAATTTTATCATAGGAAAAGTCTTCGCGATAAAGAAGATAATCACCTTTGCAAATATGTACCAGAACATTCCCTTCACTGTCAATTGTAACATGTGTTTTATCGATGAAAGAATTATTAAAGCCCAGTACAAATCCGTAATCTGTATTCATCACAAGATGGAAAGATCCATTTTCGAATATAGGTATGGCAATCATCTTTACCCTTAAAAAATCCACAAAAGCGTCCAATTGGGCACGCGTAAAATCTATGTGACCAGCCGGAAAAGGCCGATCGGTATATCCACTGTCAGCCTCATTAACATGTCTTGCTGCCAATTCTAACATTTCTCTTTTACGCCATTTTAACCTTTTGGTAAACATCATATAAAAGATGAAAGGGAATGTCATTACCAACATGACTATTATTACTGCCATAATAGGCTTAGGAGCTGCCCTGCCGTACATCACAACTAATATAGACATCACAGTCATTAATGACATAGCTACTACAATAAGCAGATACCCAATATTTTTAGTCCGCTCATAGGTTAGTATATTAATTATCGCAACCACCACAAAAAGGGGCAGTAAAAAAAGGTAAGCCGCTGAAAAGCCAACCATTTTTAGCACAAGTAAAAATCCCGGAAGAACTGTAATTGGCACCAACAATTCTTTAGGGAAAGGTGCGGGTTTGAGTTTTCTTTCAAAATACATGACTTTAAATTTTATAGTTACTTCATATAACACACTCTACTTACCAGATTATTGATCGCCTAAATAGCCCTATCTGGTTTAGTAATAACAGATCCAATTCCCTCCTTTATAATCATCGCGCACTCTAACTAAATTTCTATTTCAATAATTATAAACTTCAATTTTAATGAACTATATAAATTTAAAACTTTAAAAAGCTCTTGTCAATAGTTTATATCGAAAAAATTAAAAAGAATATTTCCAATAATGGAGTATAAAAAAAGGTGTCCTTATTGAGAACACCTTCTAATTATATATTTTTCTATTTCTTTTAAAACGGCATATCCTTATCAAAACCAGCTTGCATATCAGGGAAATCCGGCAAATGCTGTCCTGCATCATTTCCTTCTTCTCCATTGTTAGCATTCATTTTTGAAGGTAGGCTTTGTGGAGCAGCTTGCTCACCACCATGTCCTCCATCGTCAAACATATCATCTTCCAAATCCTGAAAACGAGCTAATTCTGAACGCCAGCGCAAACGAACATCGGCAGTAGGACCGGCACGGTGTTTTGCGATGATCAACTCGGCAACACCAATAAGTGAGTTACCTTGTTCATCTTCAGTGATTCGATAATACTCCGGACGGTGAATAAAACATACCATATCGGCATCCTGCTCAATGGCACCTGATTCACGCAAATCGGATAATTGAGGCCGTTTACCCTCCGCTCCGGCACGCGATTCAACACCACGATTCAACTGCGAAAGTGCGATAATCGGCACATCCAGCTCCTTGGCAAGTCCTTTTAACGAACGCGATATAATACTCACCTCTTCCTGACGGTTACCAGGGCTCATTCCGCTGGCATTCATCAGCTGAAGGTAATCAATGATAACACATTGAATATCGTGCTGCTTTTTTAATCGACGACACTTGGCACGTAATTCAAAAACCGATAAACCAGCCGTATCATCTACGTAAATAGGTGCATCAATTAGGTTTTGAATTTTATGATCGAGTTGCTCCCACTCAAACGGAGCCAAATTTCCCTTTTTAATTTTATCAGCCGACAATTCTGTTTCGGTTACAATCAAACGATTCACCAATTCAACATTGGACATCTCGAGCGAGAATATGGCAACCGGTATATCATGATTAAGTGCCATCTGACGCGTCATCGATAGAATGAAGGCCGTTTTACCCATGGCCGGACGAGCGGCAATAATAATCAATGCCGAGCCTTGCCAACCTGATGTAATACGATCAAGCGCAACAAAACCAGAAGAAACTCCACTTAATCCATCACCACGAGCCGCTGCCACCTTAATACGGTCAATGGCATCCTGAATAACCGGATTAATCTGAACCGCCTCACGTTTCATACTTCCTTGCGAGAGCATGAAGAAAGTACTTTCAGCTTCTTCCAACAGATCGTTTACATCAATGCCATCATCATAGGCCTTGGTCTGCAAATCACTCGATATGTGTATCATCTGTCGCTGCAAATACTTCTGCCAAATGATACGGGCGTGGTATTCAATATGCGCAGCAGAAGCTACTTTACTCGTTAATTGTGACACATAAAATGCGCCTCCAACCTCATCGAGTTTAGCCAACTTCTTTAGCTCCTGAGTTACGGTCAACATATCTACAGGTTGCTCATTGGCCTCAAGGTTCATGATGGCTTGATAGATATGCTGATGAGCTTCTTTGTAAAAATGATCGGGCTTTAACAATTCTGAAACCTGAACAAAGGCATCCTTTTCTAACAATAAGGCACCTAGTACTGCCTCTTCTAATTCAAGTACCTGTGGTGGTAATTTTCCAAGGTCGAATCCGGCCTGCGACTTCTTATTGTTATTGTTTGAATAATTCTTATCTGCCATAATCAAATTTCAAAGGGCAACAAAGATACTAAATCGCAACGAAGTTAGCTGTTAAATAAACCAAGATTAGACATAGAATTTGCCCAGCTAAATTCTCTCTTTTTATTTTGAAGACTTAACCCATTCAGTCTAATTAACTTTACTAAACCTACTTCGAAAGGTAAAAATCTAAATAATTTCTAAAAAAATAAGCCAAGGTTTTTAAAACTAAAAAGCATTAATTTGTAGTTAAAATAAAAATATATGCTTTGTTTTCCGAATGCCAAGATTAACATTGGTTTAAATATAGTTGAGAAACGACCTGATGGCTACCATAATCTTGAAACCGTTTTTTATCCCATTCCACTTTGCGATGCACTTGAAGCAGTTGTTTCGAAAGATGATTCGCAGCCTTACCATTGGGACAACTCCGGCATACAAGTTGATGCACCTGGTGAAGAAAATATTTGCATTAAGGCATTTGAACTTTTAGCTCAAGATTATGAATTACCAACTCTAAATATTCATTTATTAAAGAAAATACCCTTCGGAGCCGGATTAGGTGGCGGATCAGCAGATGGGGCTTTCATGCTGAAACTCATCAACGATATGTGCGAACTTAATTTATCAAGCGATAAGTTAAAAAGCTTGGCGGCAAAACTTGGTGCAGATTGCCCTTTCTTTATTGATAACAAAGCTTGTTTTGCAGCGGGTATTGGGGATCAATTCGAATCCCTTGATCTTAATTTAAAAGGCTATCACATCGCCTTAGTAAAACCACCCATTCATGTTTCTACACCAGTGGCTTATGCAGGAATCAAACCAACAAAGTCAAATAGAAACTTGAAAGAAGACATTTTACTACCAATAGAACAATGGAAAGAAGTAATTAAAAATGATTTTGAGACTTCTGTTTTCAAGAAGTATCCCAGCATTAAAATGATTAAAGAAAACCTTTATTCATCAGGAGCCAATTATGCTGCCATGTCGGGAAGTGGATCAACGGTATTTGGACTTTTTAAAGAAGCCCCTAAACTAAAATTTAATGATGACCATTTTGTTTGGTCAAAGGAAATAAAATAAAAAAAGCTGCCAGAAGGCAGCTTTTTTTATTACTCTATTTCAATCATCACATGATTCTTAGGAATCTTATCTCCCGTCACCACATTAATGGATTTAATAACTCCATCACGCGGCATAGCAATTTGATTTCTCATCTTCATTGCTTCCAAAATCAATAATGATTTACCAGCTTTTACTTTGTCTCCCTCTTTCACATAGATCTCTAAAATAGTCCCTGGAATATAGGACTTAATAAGATCGAAATTTGGGTCTTCATATTTAATTCGATTTTCGAATTTCTTAGTCAATCTTGTTTTATACTTCATACTAAGTATAGCAAAATCAACCAATCCTTCTATCTTCTTTTTCTTAGCCATAAACCCTCCTATTAAAATGGTGGAATTCCGTGCTTTTTAGCAGGTCTATGATCATCTTTATTGATAGAAACCTCAATGGCATGTAATAACAATGCACGCGTTTCGTTTGGTTCAATAACTGAATCGATATAACCTTTTGCTGCCGCCACATATGGGTTAGCAAATTTATCTTTGTACTCTTGTACTTTTATAGCACGCATTGCATCAGCGTCTTCTGCTTCTTCAATGTCTTTTCTAAAGATAATATTAGCCGCTCCTTCAGGACCCATTACCGCAATCTCAGCCATTGGCCATGCAAACATAAAGTCAGCACCAAGGTGACGTGAGTTCATAGCAATGTAACCACCACCATACGCTTTACGCAAGATAACCGTAACTTTAGGCACAGTAGCTTCGGAATATGCATATAGTACTTTCGCACCGTGACGAATTACACCAGCATGCTCCTGATCTGCTCCAGGTAAATAACCCGGCATATCTTCCAAAGTAACAATCGGAATGTTAAAGGCATCGCAATAACGAATAAAACGAGCTGCTTTATCCGAACTATCACAATCCAATACACCAGCTAATACCAAAGGCTGATTGGCAACGAAACCAACTGTTTCACCATTTAAGCGACCAAAACCAATAACAATGTTAGCTGCCCACAATTCCTGAATTTCGAAGAAATCAGAATCATCAACAATACCTTTAATAACATCGCGCACATCATATGGTTGCTTAGGATCAGAAGGAATTAAATCCTCAATATTTCCTTTGAATTTTGGCTGTTTTGGAGGGAAAGTTTTTGCTTTCTTAGAATTATTCCATGGAATAAATGTGATCAACTTTTTAATCTGGTCAAAACATTCAGCTTCACTATCTGAGAAGAAATGTGCATTACCAGTTGTTTCAGCATGTACACGTGCACCTCCAAGATCTTCCATTGAGATTTTCTCTCCAAGCACCGACTCAATTACACTTGGTCCGGTAATAAACATCTTAGAGATCTTATCAACAACAAAAACAAAGTCGGTTAATGCTGGCGAATAAACGGCACCACCAGCACATGGACCTAGAATTACTGATATTTGAGGAATTACTCCTGAAGCCATTGTATTACGGTAGAATATTTCTCCATAACCAGCCAGAGCATTCACCCCTTCTTGTATACGAGCACCACCTGAATCGTTTATACCAATTAATGGCACGCGCATTTTTAAGGCGTGATCCATAATTTTGGTAATCTTACGGGCATGCATCAGTCCTAATGAACCTCCTTCAACGGTAAAGTCCTGGGCAAAAATACATATTGGAGCACCATAAATAGTACCAGTTCCAATAATAACTCCATCTCCATGCAGTTGTTTTTTGTCCATTCCAAAATCACGAGCTTCGTGTTCTACGAATAAATCGAACTCAGTAAACGAATCTTTATCAACCAGCGCTAAGATACGGGCACGAGCGGTTTGTTTACCTCTGGCAACCTGTTTTTCAATGGCTTTATCGCCACCACCCTTTTGCACTTGTTCCTTTCGTTTACGAAGGTCTAGGATGTGTTTTTTCAATGACATAATCCAATAATTTGATTTAACCTATTATTAACCAAGACGTATTTTCAACACCCTGTTTAATAGAATTACAGAGTGCATAATTACAAATTTTATTTTTTTAACAAAAGAGAATTGATCATATATAATTTGATCTCTTCACTTTTAAGAGAATGTTTTGTTTAGAAACGGCCCATTATTTCGGAGCTCTTAGGTATAAAAACACAGCTATTAAAGCGAATACAAAATTAGGTATCCACACTGCTAACAGAGGGTTCATACTACCATTAATTGCAAAGGTAGTTGAAACAGTCATGAACAAAATATACGAAAAACTTAGGGCAATGCCAACTCCAATATGTAAACCCATCCCTCCTCGTACTTTGCGAGATGCCAATGAAACGCCAATTAATGTTAAAATAAATGCACTAAAAGGCGAAGCTACACGCTTGTATTTTTCAATGTAAAACTCTTCTAAGTTCCCAACACCACGTGCTGTTTGTTCTTCAATATATCTATTTAACTCGGGATTGGTCATCGTTTCAAAATACTTCCGCTCTTCCTTAAAGTCGCTCGGCTTCATATTCGGAATCAAGGTATCCAGCTCCTTTCCCTTTGTTATGTTTTGCTCAATACCATTGGTAAAATCACGGATTAAATAACGCTTAAGGTTCCATTTCCCGGTTGCCGTATCGTATTTAATATTACGGGCCGATAATTTTGAGATAATTTGTTTTCCATCATACTTCTCCATATTAAAATGATCGCCTGCTTCACGAAAAGAGTAGTATTTGCCTAAATATACAAAAACACCTGGCTCAATTTGCATATGTAAATTTCCCAAACCAGTCTCCTTGGCATCCTTAACATAGGTTGCTTCAAAATTTAAACGGGTTTGATTGGCAGGAGGAATTATATATCCACTTAAAACAAAGGAAAAAACACCTATAATAGCTGCCCCCAAAAAATAGGGAAACATCAATCGCCTAAAACTTACACCACTAGATAGAATGGCTATTATCTCTGTTTGATAAGCCATTTTAGAGGTGAAAAAAATAACCGCAATAAAAACAAAAAGAGGGGTAAATAAGTTGGCAAAGTAGGGTACAAAATTCTTATAATAATCAAAGACAATTGCATCGAGTGGTGCCCCCTTCTCAAAGAAATTGTCTATTTTTTCAGTTAAATCAAAGACCACTGAAATACTTATTATCAAAAGTATGGCAAAGAAAAAAGTACCTAGGAATTTCTTTAATATATAGAGATCTAATTTTTTCAAACTTCACATTTTAGTTAAACTTCACTAATGTGCTTGCTAATACAAAAGAACAAAAAATACTGGAATAAAATTAAAGTCTCTTTTGAAACCTGACATAAAAACGCATTGCTTAAAGGCGCGTTGTCACCTTTTTTACCATAATATCTTTCCATGCATCAAAATCGCCAGCAACAATGTGCTTACGCGCCTCTTTTACCAACCAAAGGTAAAAACTCAGATTATGCATACTTCCTATTTGCGCTGCTAACATCTCTTTCGAAATATATAAATGACGCAAATAAGCTTTTGTATAATGGCTATCTACAAAGGAAGTGCCATTTGGGTCAACTGGCGAAAAATCACTTTCCCATTTTTTGTTACGCATGTTCAATATCCCCTCAGAAGTAAACAACATTCCGTTACGTCCATTTCGGGTTGGCATCACACAATCAAACATATCAACACCCAAGGCAATATTCTCTAATAAATTAGCAGGCGTGCCAACTCCCATTAAATAACGTGGTTTATCCTGAGGTAAAATTCCATTTACCAACTCCACCATTTCGTACATCACTTCAGTAGGTTCACCTACAGCTAATCCGCCAATAGCGTTCCCCTCACGACCTTGCTCAGCTATAAACTCTGCCGATTGCGTTCTCAAATCACGGTAACCAGCCCCTTGTACAATAGGGAAGAATGTTTGAGAATGTCCATAAAGAGGTTCTGTTTCATCAAAATGCTTTGTGCCTCGCTTCAACCATCGGTGTGTTAATTCCATCGATGTTTTTGCATAGGCGTAATCCGAATCTCCAGGAGGACATTCGTCCAATGCCATTATAATATCAGCTCCAATTACACGCTGAGTATCTACTACATTCTCGGGAGTAAACAAATGCTTTGAGCCATCCAGATGAGATCGAAACATGGCTCCTTCTTCTGTCAATTTTCGATTATCACTTAAGGAAAACACCTGATAGCCGCCACTATCAGTAAGAATGGGTTTGTTCCAACCATTAAATTTATGCAAACCACCAGCGGCCTTTAAGATATCCAATCCTGGTCGTAAGTAGAGATGATAAGTATTCCCTAAAATTATTTCAGCTTTTACATCATCGTGTAAATCTCTAAAATGAACCCCTTTAACAGAACCAACCGTACCAACGGGCATAAATATTGGCGTTTCAATGGTGCCGTGATCCGTTGTAACCAGCCCAGCGCGAGCCTTACTCTTGATATCTGTATGTTGAAGTTTAAAATCCATATACTATTTGATGTTATAAGCTCAAAAAAAGGTTAATCCAAGCCCAATTAAACATTGTACTTTTCTAAATTCGGGCTGCAAATATACGAATCATTCACAAAACCAAAGAGGAGACCTAACTCATTTCAAAAGATATATATAAAACATCAAATAGTACAGGCTAATTCAATTATTCTAAACCATCAATATAAGTAGCTACAAAATATAAAACAGAATGCCCCGAAATGGTGTTCTCGTTGGATGCATAACTTTCAACATCATCAACAAAACACTTGGCTGGCGGTGTATTTTCATCAAAAGCATTCTGAAGAGCAGCGTCGTTCAAAAACTTATTTGGACCACCGCTAAGAATACCAGGAATAGGCTCTGCATGCATATCGGCTATGGAAGGCGCATGGTGCAAATGCAAAATACGCTTGGTTCCAACACCTGTTACAAAGCTAATTTTGTGCACATTTACACCCACAATGTAATCCATATGACTAATTGCTAGATTTTTGTAGGCCTCATTCCCGGTCAGCTCATATCCATAAATTAGGTTAATCGCTTTCTTCAAAACCGAACTGGTAGAACCCCAAACAAAATCATTGGCCAACATCCCTGTTCTGAAACCATCCTTTTCAGCAATGGCAACATGTCGATCACAGTATTCAATGAGGCTAGCCTTCAATGCCTTCTTCTCAACTTCATCTATTTTAGCATTGTCAGAGAAAAGCATAGTATAATAAGCCAATGTTGAAGGGTTGGCCCAGCTCGCTTCTGAAAAAGAGCTCCCAACAACTTCTTTCAATAATTGATAGTCATGATAGTATTTTTTTTTGCCAGTAAGAATAAAAAGTTCAGTTGCAGCCCACAGACGTTCATCTTTATCGTAGGCATCGGAATAACCACCCGCCTTTGTATCTGCAGGATTTTTAAATCCACCTTCCGGAAAAATATCTGGATGCTTTTGCAAATAAGCATATGATTTAAGAGCTGCCTTTTTACAACGGTCTGAAAAATTTTGATCAATACTCTCATACACTCTTGACACACGAGCCATTATGGCAACAAAATCGGCTGTAGCTGTTGACGAGACTTCATAAATATATCGCTGAGTTTTGGACTCACCAGGCATCATAAAATCAGCATATAATTTAGTATGTACCTTTTCATGCACTGCACCGTCTTCTCGTTGCATTTTAAGCATCCAATCCACCTCATATTTTATTTCATCCAATAAATCAGAAATTCCGTTTCCACTTTCTGGTATGCCCCAGCTATCACTATAATGCTTTACAGGAGCCAACTCATACGCCAATAATAAATAGGCCGATGTTACTGATCCTGCTGCAATGTATTTGCCATAATCGCCCGCATCATGCCAACCACCAGTCACATCTTTATTACCTTCGAGAGCTGCTGTTGGATGGTATTTCGCGTCATCCAAATGACATTTACAACGATGGTGTTCACCTGCATATTCTTCCAATAAATCCATTCCACAGCGCTGCAAAAAAAGTGATTTATTAGCTTTTTCAATAAGATTGGCATAGGGTGAAGTAGAAATTTTAAAGGGATAAGACGTTATTCCGCTATTGAGCGATGATTTAATTTTCACCAGATAATCACCTGGCTCTGTTAAAGTTGAGAAATCGCCTTCGTAAATGCTTAAACCAGTATTTACATCTTTTTCAGATCGTATTGTAAGCTCACCAGTAAAAACAGGCTTGGCAGTTTCTCTGTTAATGATCGAAAAACTTTCAGCTTGATAATCCACATACACATGCTTTTGAGAAGACGGTAAATATCCAGCTTGATTAATGAATATATTTTGTTGTGCCTTACATGGCATCAAAACAAATAAAAACGATAAGCTTAAAACAACAGGCATCCAACTCTTCATGATAGTATATTGATTTTTAGTTAAGTGTATTGTGCTATGTATTAATCCAGAATATAGCTCTAAAATAACACTTCTCTGTTTGCCAGAAAAATAAATTACTCAAGCTACCAACTAAAAACATCTAAATACATATAAACTCGAAACATCGAAGTACTAATTTCCAGTAAGTGTATTTTAATTAGTAATATCAACACTATTGTAACAACAATTGCGTTTTTATGAAAAATTCAAAACACTGAATCAAGCGATTGTAAATAAAATATTGCAATTTTGACAAAAAATAAGGCCAGTGACTATTGAAATAATTTACATCTTCATAGGAATATATGCTGCATCGTGGTGCTTTCAAGTGTATTATTACCTATGGTTTATGCTTAAAACATCCAGCGAAGCAAAGATTGACAGCAGTTCTTCTGATCAAGCATTATCAGTTGTCATCTGTGCCAAAAACGAAGCTAGCAACCTAAAAAAGCATCTTCCTAAAATACTTGAACAAGATTACCCAGATTTCCAGGTAGTGGTAGTAAACGACTGCTCAACTGACGATACAGATATGGTGCTTGCCCACTTAAAAAGCAAGTATGAGCAGCTATACTACACCAATATTCCCAACGATAAGAAATTTTACCAAGGCAAAAAACTAGCACTGACCTTAGGTGTGAAAGCTGCCAAACATGAACGATTAATTCTTACCGATGCCGATTGCCAACCAACATCTGATAAATGGCTTAGGCATATCTCAGCTTCTTTTGTAAACGAAAAAGAAATTGTAATTGGACATGGTCGTTTTACGAAGAAGACAAGTTTATTCAATTTATTTTTACGCTACGAAACTTTCTGGAATGCGGTTCAATATATGGGATTTGCACTTCGAGGCCTTCCATTTATGGCCGTTGGCCGAAATATGGCTTACAATAAATCGCTATTCCTTAAATCCGATGTGTTTAAACGTTTTTTAAACGTTGCATCAGGAGACGATGACTTATTTATGCGATCGTGCGCTACGGCAACCAATACAGCCATTTGCATTAAGCCCGAAGCACAAACAGAATCAATTGCTCCAAAAAACTTTAGTGATTGGACAACTCGCAAAGCACGTCATCTAACTACAGCGCCACACTACACTTTTAAGATTAAAAGTCTTTTGTTTTTTGAAGCGCTTACACGCCAATTATTTTGGGGGCTAACCATTTGTTCACTTTTTTTTCCTACTTTTGCATTAATTGGCTTGGGTTTATTTATCGTCAAAACAGCCATTCAATATATTGTTTTAGCCAAAGCAGCTAAGAAAATGGGTGAAGAGAAATTATATCTCGCATCACTTTTGTTTGACGCCATAATACCCATCATAATAGGAAGCATTTGGCTTATTAATATTTTTAGTGGAAAAAATAAGAAATGGAAATAAATCCAAATCTATCGGATAAGGCAAAATATGATTTAGACCTCGTGGATGGGGCGATAAGTGGTGATCAAAAAGCATTTGCGGAGTTGATGGGAAGGTACAGAGATGCCATCTACTTTATGCTTTTAAAAATGGTCAGCAATAAAAGTGACGCTGAAGATTTAACCATTGAAGCCTTTGGCAAAGCCTTTAAGAACATCCATCAGTACTCGCCTAATTACGCATTTAGTACCTGGCTTTTTAAAATCGCCTCAAACAATTGCATTGATTTTCTTCGCAAAAAACGAAATAACATTGTTTCAATCGACGGCGGCATTACGGAAGATAAGGAAAACGATCAACCAATACACCTGAAGGACGAAACACCTGATCCAGAGGAATTTCTGATCAAACAACAGAAAAAAGTTTTGATGCGTACTGTGGTTAAAAAGCTTAAACCACGCTATCGCATATTAATTGAATTGCGTTATTTCAAAGAGTTTTCGTACGAAGAAATTGCTGAGGAATTAGACTTGCCTTTGGGAACAGTTAAAGCGCAATTATTCCGAGCACGAGAATTACTTTTCAACACCTTAAAAAATTCTGATATTAAGACGGGCTGATTTGACAACAGCCTTTTTTATTATAAATCAGTATATACTTGCCATCAACAAATGGACATAATAAAGAAGTATTTTAAACATCTAGATCCCCTCGCAGAAGAAAGACTTGGGAAACTAGGCGATATATATGCGCATTGGAATGCAAACATCAATGTCATTTCACGCAAAGATATGGAACACTTTTATGAGCGACATGTCTTGCACTCATTAGCCATAGCCGAATTCATACAATTTAGTGACAACACCAAAATACTGGATGTGGGTACAGGCGGTGGATTCCCTGGAATTCCGTTAGCCATAATGTTCCCCAAATGCCAATTTCAATTAGTTGATTCAATCGGCAAAAAAATAAAAGTGGTGAATGCCGTAGCTGAAGAACTTGGACTGAGTAACGTCAGTGCCAAACAAATTCGCGTTGAGAATCATCCTGAACAGTACGACTTCATAATAAGCAGAGCAGTAACCGCATTTCCTGCTTTCGTAAAACTATGCAAGGGTAGAATATTAGTAAAACAACACAATGCCATCAGTAATGGCATCCTATATTTAAAAGGTGGCGATTTTTCGGAAGAATTAAAACCATTTTCAAAGAATGCCTCTATAACTCCGCTATCAAGCTACTTTGAAGAAGATTTTTTTGATACTAAAAAATTAATTCACCTTTCGATGTAGTAGTTAGATAACTACCAATCGGAAACATTATTTAAAAAAGTAGTTTATTTTTTTTGGAAGACAAAAAAAACGCTTATTTTTGCAGTCCGAAAAAGGAAGATAAGGCAATAATCGAAAGATAAAAAAGCATAACGATGAAAAGAACATTTCAACCCTCTAATAGAAAGAGACGCAACAAGCACGGATTTCGTGACAAGATGGCATCAGCCGCTGGACGTAAAACATTAGCTGCAAGAAGAGCAAAAGGTCGTAAGAAACTTACTGTTTCTTGTGAAAAAAGACATAAAGCTTAATTATTTAAGCTTCATAATATTAAAAGTAAAGAATCCTCATTTTGGGTTCTTTACTTTTTTTATGCCCTAAAGTTTGTATGTGATACAATTATACCAATTGTATTCCAAAATGATTGATAAATCATTTTGCTAATTACAATGGTTAATGCCGATACAAAAGCACAGATTGATTTTTTTATC